>JAZRLW010000243.1:0-8261 GCA_045647025.1 Eubacteriales bacterium | reverse complement strand
CATGTTTACAGACTCTACATTCGTTTGGAATGACGAGAACGTTGTTCTTCTCGATGAGAACGGTGAGCCGGTATATGACGCTGAGACAGGTGAGATGATCGACATCATCATATAAAGTATGTTATAATTAACTGATATAGTATGGGGTAATGTACCCTATGAACTATTTAATGCCAAAAACACACATTTACACAAGTTTTTTCGAGGGAAAATTATGAACGATTACGGAGTTGACCTTGGTACAGTAAATACCCTTATCTACAAGAAAAACAAGGGCGTACTTATAAACGAGCCATCCATTCTGGCGGTGGATACCCTTAACAGTAAGACCATTGCCGTAGGTAGGGAAGCCAAGTCTATGCTTGGCAGAGTGCCCAATACCATATCCGTTGACTATACCATACAGGACGGCGTTATATCCAGCTACGAAAAGGCATCCACTATGCTCCGCACCTACATGAAGAGGATATCTCAAACCACCTTTGGCGGAACGAGAATGATGATGTCCATACCCTGCCGTGCTACCGCTGTGGAGAGAAGAGCTGTTGAGGACGTGGCCTATGCCACCCACGCAAAAAAGGTGTTCCTTATAGAGGAGCCTCTTGCAGCGGCTATTGGCGCTGGATTGCCCATATTTGAGCCCAAGGGCCATATGGTGGTTGACCTTGGCGGCGGTACTACCGAGATAGCGGTTATTTCTATGGGCGGTGTTGTTGCTTATAACTCATTGAGCCATGCGGGTAATTCCTTTGACAGAGAAATAATAAACCTTATCAAACGCGACCATAACGTGCTTATAGGCGAGCCCACTGCAGAGCAGTTGAAGATGAAGCTTGCAAATATTGAAGAATACAGCACGATGGACTTTATGTCTGTCAGTGGCCGTGACCTTACAAGGGGGCTTCCCGTAAACATCTCTGTCTCCTCAGACGACGTAAAAGATGCAATAATGCCCTCTGTACACAGCATAATAGATGGTATAAAATATACTCTTGAGCATATTGACCCTGAGCTTTCCGCTGATATTATTGCCAATGGTATAGTGCTTACCGGCGGTACTGCTCTTATCAAAGGTTGGCCCGAAATTATATACAACACCATTGGCGTTAACGTTGAGGTTGCGCCCCTCCCCATGGAGTGTGTAGCTATGGGTGCGGGCTCTGCGCTTGATATGCTTGACGAACTTAAAAAATATAACTCCCTCGTATAAATCCCCATAAATTTCGGAAAGGACGGAAATCGGTATGAGAAGATTTTTTGGCAGCAGGTTTTTTGTGGTTATGCTGGTTATCGTACTGTTCCTTTTCGGCTTTATGATAAATATGATTGCCGACGGAGGATCAACCCCTCCTAAAACTCTGGTAGGGTTGGTGATAACCCCAGTACAGACCTTCTTTAAGAATATTTCGGACGGTGTAGAGAACTTTTTCAATACCTTTTCCGAATACGACAGCCTTAAGGAAGAGAATGAAAAGCTTCGATTACAGGTAAAAGATCTTGAGGACAAGCTTAACGCATCCTCTGTCTATGCTATAGAAAATCAGAAATTGAAGGAACTCCTGGGCATTAAGGAGATGCATCCCGATTACGAGTACGTTTATGCCGATATAGTTTCAATCAGCACCGGCGGGTTTGTGTCGAAGTTCCAGATAAACAAGGGCTCCACATCCGGAATTGAAAAGAAGGACATAGTAATCACATCTGAAGGTCTGGTTGGATATGTATCATCAGTAAGCCCTTACTGTGCGGACGTGACTACCATTCTTAATACAAACGTTTCCATTGGTGCCAAGATCACCCGCACGGGAGATATGGCAATGACAGAAGGCTCCCTCGAGCAGATGGTTGAGGGTAATCTTACTCTTGTATATATCCCCAAAAACTCCAATATAACCAGAGGCGATGCGGTGTATACTTCAGGTCTTAACGGTACCTATCCCGCAGACATCCGGATAGGAAAGATAATTGATATAGAGATAGAGGATAACGGCCTTTCTCAATATGCCGTGGTTGCAGCGGCGGTGGATTTTTCCGAGCTTAAGAGCGTGTACGTTATAACGAACCGTTCCGATGAGGTCGAAGATGACTAAAAGATACTTTGTTTATCCTATTTTTCTTATAATTTTTTATATTCTCCAGTACGTTTCGGTCCCCATTTCCTATAACGGCGTTGCTCCCGATTTTATACTGATACTTTTAGTCGTTGCGGGAATAAGGGAATCTGAAAAGTTTGCTGCGATCCTCGGCCTTATAGGGGGCTTGCTCGCCGACTATACCGCAGGAGTTGCTTTTGGGCTCAGAGGAATTATCTTTATGCTTATAGGGTATTTTCTCGCAGTTCTTGCTTCGGAGGCGCTTTCTCCCAATATTTTGTCTGCTACAGTGTCGGGAATAGCTGCATATATCTTGACCAGACTGATTTATTGGGGCGAATATCTTGTTGTAATGGGTGGTTTTTCTGCAAAGGAGATGTTCCTTTCGGTAACCTTGCCTGAAATCATACTGACGCTTCCTTTTGTACCCCTTGTTTATTTCCTTGTTGCCTTGCTAACGGGGAAGAGAAGTTCCGACGACTCACGCGCCCGACGTATTCGCAGAAATGTGTAAGCCTGAATCTGTATTGTACATTTGTTTACGCAAACGGAGATTAAAATGATAGATAAAAAGATGCGAGTGGCAATTATAAGTATTATTTTTGCTGTCATATTCGGGATATTTGTTTTAAGACTGATAAATCTCCAGCTGGTAAATGGAGAGGACTATCTTAAACAATCCCAGTCAAGTGTTGTAAGAAAAGTATCCGTTGATGCACCTAGAGGTGAGATACTTGACAGAAATTTTCTTCCTATAGTTACCAATAGATCCGCCTTTGCGGTAAATATAAATACCACCCTTTCTGAGGATCTTAATAAAGAAATCCTCACTCTTATAAATATTTTCGAAGCCTGCGACCAGGAATATATTGATACATTCCCCATATCGGAAGTCCAGCCTTACGTTTTTGACAGTGATATGTTCGGGAGCGAAAATGCAAAGAAAAGCTTTGATGCATATCTGAAACGGGCTAAGGTGTCCACCTCAGACACGGCCGACGAGGTGATGGCCGCTCTGGTAAAGTACTATAAGCTTGGCAATTACTCCGAAGAGGATGCCCGAAAGATAATCGCCGTAAGGTATGAAATATACTTGCGGGCAGAGAGTTTTCAGTTTACCTTTGCGGAAGATATAAATCTCAGTGCTGCTACTGCCGTAAGAGAAAACAGTCAGGAACTGCCCGGCGTATACCTTGAAGAGATTCCCGTAAGATATTATACTCAAGAGTATTTTGCATCTCACATAATCGGATATGTCGGTAAGATATTCGCCGAAGAATACCCTTCTTATAAAGAGCAGGGGTACGGCATGGACGATATGGTGGGTAAGGAAGGTATAGAGAAGGTTTACGAGAGTTATCTTAAGGGTACTGACGGTTACAGATATACTGTTACCGACCTTTCCGGGGCTACGGTTGAGGTTGTTGAAAATATCGACCCCCAAATAGGTAACGACGTGGTTCTTACCATTGATACTAATATGCAGAAGATCCTTGAAAAGGGTCTGGGTCACCTTGTGGAAGTCCTTAAGGCTCAAAACGGGGAAGATGCGGCAAATTCCGCCTCCGGAGTCTTTATGGAAATAGCAACGGGCGAGATTCTGGCTATGGCATCATATCCTACCTACAATCTTGGCACCTATAACGCCGACTATTCGGAAAACGCCAAAAATGAAGGTAAACCCTTTCTTAACAGATCAATAGCAGGTTTGTTCCCCTTGGGTTCTACTTATAAGATGGTAGCCTCTGTAGCAGGGCTTGAGGAAGGTCTTATAACTGCCAAATCCTCAATTACCTGTGAAGGTATATATGAATATTACACAGATTACACCCCCGTATGCTTTAACTCCACAGCTCACGGTAAGGTTACGGTGCAGACAGCCCTCAAGCACTCCTGCAACGTGTTTTTCTACGATATAGGCAGACAGCTTGGTATAGATACCCTTAATTATTACTCAAAGATGCTTGGCTTTGGCCAAAAACTCGGTGTTGAGCTTGCGGGCGAAAGGGCAGGTATTGTTGCGGGTAGAGAGTACAGAGAATCGAAAGGGCAGACTTGGGCTCCCCAGGAGACCCTTACCGCAGTAATCGGTCAGTCTGATAACTCCGGTACACCGCTTCAGCTCTGCAACTACGTTGCCACCATAGCAAACGGCGGCAAGCTTATGGAAACCCATCTTGTAAAGAGTATAAGAAATAATCAGACGGGCGAGAGCGTTTATGAGGCTGTTCCCAAGGTAATAAGCGATCTTGAGCTTTCCGATTATACCATAAAGACCATTATCGATGGTATGGTTATGGTTACCGAACAAAAGGGTACAGCTTATGCGGGCTTTAAGGGATTTGAAGAGGTTGTTCAAGTTGCCGTTAAGACGGGTACAGCCGAAATGCCGACGGGGCAGCCCACCGCACTTCTGGTAGGTGTTGCTCCCGCTGATGACCCCATTATAGCCTTTTCAATAGTGGTTGAAAACGGCGGTCTTAACGCCACCACGAGTATAGCACAGTGTGTAAAAGACGTGCTGCTCTATTATTTTGAAGATATGGGCGGCAGCGATATTATAAAAACCGAAGGCGCTCTGGTGCCTTAAAATCAAAAACACAGGAAGAAGGTGTTTTGTTTGGGAAAAGTTATATTAATGGCTTCCGGTAAAGGCGGTGTGGGAAAAACCACCCTTTGTGCCAATATTGCGGCTTGTCTTGCAGGCTTTGGTAAGAAGGTATTGCTTCTGGATGCTGATATCCGACTGAGAAATCTTGATATTTGTCTGGGACTTTGCAACGCAGGACTTTTTGATATACAAGACCTTTGTCTTGGAAGATGCGATCACGAAACGGCGGTAGTTGTTCACGAGCTTTATCCCAATCTGCATTTTGTTCCTGGA
Organism: Eubacteriales bacterium; assembly: GCA_045647025.1. Taxonomy (GTDB): domain Bacteria; phylum Bacillota; class Clostridia; order Oscillospirales; family UBA644; genus JAZQLP01. Next base: position 3,284 of record JAZRLW010000243.1, on the reverse strand, counting down.
CCCGGCAGACTTACCGTTTCTCCCGACGAGCTTATGGACTTTATGGGTAAGTACGCTGCCGAGCAGGCAAAGGATTACGATTTTGTATTTATTGATTGTCCTTCGGGTATAGAGGATAGCATGCTAAAGATATTCCATCCAGACGTGTCTATGCTTCTTGTTGCAACTCCCGATGCAGCTTCCGTCAGAGATGCTGAGAGAACTGCAGAGATAGCTTATGCCAAAAAGGTTGAGTCTAGGTTGATAGTTAATAGAATACGCCCTGCCCTGATGAAGAAGGGCTTAGCGCCCAATGTGGATGATATTATAGACAACTCCTGTGTTCGACTTATAGGTATAGTTCCCGAGGATATACGCATAACAGTTAACGCGCCTAACGGCGTTCTTCTTCGTCAGCTTCGCAAGGCGAGAAGTTTGAGAGCTGTGGAAAACATAGCAATGCGTCTTTGCGGCGAAGATGTAGCCCTTTACATATTTAAATAGGACAGAAAGGAAAGAATGGTATGAATATAGCAATTATTGCACACGACCAAAAGAAAGAGCTTCTGGTACAGTTCTGTATGGTAAACTGCGCCACTCTGTCAAAGCATTCCCTTCTGTCTACCGCAACTACCGGTAAGTTTGTTTCGGGGCTTACGGGATTAAAGTTTGAGCTGTTTTTAAGCGGAAACAGCGGCGGCATGGAGCAGATAGGCTCAAAAATCGCTTATAACGAGGTTGACCTCCTTCTCTTTTTCCGTGACCCCACTATTATAAACGATCCCGAGGGAATAGGCCTCTTAAGGCTATGCGATATGCACAACGTTCCCGTTGCCACCAATATAACAACTGCGGAAATAATGATGAAGGCCATAGAGTCCAAAGCCATCAAGAGCCGCGCAAACTCTGCTCCTTATGAGAATCCGGAGCTTGAAAGACTGTAAAATACAACTTGTATATTAACTAACGAAAGGTTGAATATTATGCCTGAGATAAAGGCTCCGAGAGGTACCGTTGACGTTCTCTCTGACCAGAGCTACAAATGGCAGTACGTTGAAAAGGTTGCAGCCGCCACTGCCATGAAATTCGGTTGCAGGGAAGTAAGATTCCCCACTTTTGAAGACACCAATCTCTTCCAGAGAGGTGTTGGTGATACTACCGACATCGTTCAGAAGGAAATGTATACCTTTGAGGATAAGGGCGGACGTTCCGTAACTCTCCGTCCCGAAGGTACCGCCAGCGTGGTAAGACAGTGCTCCGAGCACGGCCTTTTCGGTGGCCTTATGCCTCTTAAGCTGTTCTATTTCATTTCTGCTTTCAGATATGAAAAACCTCAGGCAGGTAGATTCCGTGAGTTCCATCAGTTTGGTGTTGAGGTTTTCGGTCCTTCCGACCCCAATGCAGACGTTGAGATTATTACTCTTGCAGATTCTTTCCTTAAAGAACTGGGCATTAAGGCTAATCTTTACGTTAACTCCATAGGTTGCCCTACCTGCAGAAAGAGATATCAGGACGCGCTGAAGGAATATTTTGAGTCCAAGAAGGATGATCTTTGCGAAACCTGCAAAGGCCGTCTTGAAAGAAACCCCATGAGAATTCTGGACTGCAAGAGTCCTGTTTGTCAGGGTATAGGCGAAAATGCTCCCCTTATTACAGACTTCCTTTGCGAAGAGTGTGAAGAGCACTATAACGTGCTTCAGAGAGAGCTGACCGCAGGCGGTATATCCTTTACAAAGGATCCTCGTATTGTAAGAGGTCTTGACTATTATACAAAGACCGTATTTGAGTTTAAGGATCCCGTTAACGGTCTTGCAATCCTTGCAGGCGGACGTTACGACGGTCTTGTTAAGGAAATAGACGGAAAGGCAAATGTTTGCGGACTTGGCTTTGCTTCTGGTATGGAAAGACTTGTTTCCACCATGGAAAGGGAAGGGCTCTCCTTCGGTGAAGAACCCAGACCTAAGGCATTTATCGCCTCTATCGGCGAAAAGGGTGCTGCAGAAGCAAGACGTCTTGTTTACTCTCTCCGTAAAAATGGCATCTTTGCAGAGTTTGATATAATGGGCCGTTCCTTGAAAGCTCAGATGAAGTACGCCGATAAAATAGGCGCCGTTTATACGGCAGTTCTCGGTGATAATGAGGTTGATAACGGTAAGACCGTTCTTAAAAACATGACCACCGGTGAGCAGGCAGAGATAACTCTTGCAGACCTTGCGGAAGGTGATTTTTAATACCAAGCTATCGGCAAAAAAACAATATTTTGATACGATTATAAATTAAAATGAAAGAAAAGGTTATTGATATGGCAGAATTTTTGACCGCAGAAGACAAAAGATCTTGTTATTGCGCAGAAATAAGCGAGTCCGATATAGGCAAAGAAATTTGCGTTATGGGTTGGGTCCAGAGACAGAGAGACCTTGGCGCCCTTATATTTATAGATCTCCGCGACCGTACGGGTATAGTACAGCTGGCATTTGACGGCGATACCGATAAGGAGGTTTTCGAAAAGGCCTTTTCCTGCAGAGCAGAGTACGTTCTTGCAGTTCACGGTACCGTACGTCCCAGAGGCGAAGCTGCAATTAATCCCAATATCCCCACAGGTAAGGTTGAGATATACGTTAAGAGTATGAAAATACTCTCTGCTGCCCAGACTCCTCCCTTTGAAGTAAACGATGCAAAGAGAGTTAAAGACGAAACCGCTCTTAAATACCGTTACGTGGACCTTCGCCGTCCCGAGCTTCAGAGAAACATAAAGATGCGTCACGATATAGCTCGTGTTGCCCGTCAGTATTATTACGAAAACGGATTTTACGAGATCGAAACTCCCATGATGATAAAGGCTACCCCCGAAGGTGCCCGTGACTATCTCGTTCCCTCCAGAATACACAAGGGAAGCTTTTACGCTCTTCCCCAGTCCCCCCAGATATACAAGCAGCTTTTAATGCTTTCGGGCTTTGACCGTTACATTCAGCTTGCCCGTTGCTTCCGCGACGAGGACCTCCGTGCTGACCGTCAGCCTGAATTTACCCAGATAGACCTTGAAATGTCCTTCGCTACTCAGGAGGATATTATGGCTATGAACGAGGGCTTTATCAAGAGAGTTTTCAAGGAAGTCCTTGACGTTGATATTCCCACTCCCATGCAGAGACTCACCTTTGCAGAGGCTATGGAAAGATACGGCTCCGACAAGCCCGACACAAGATACGGAATGGAAATCAACGACATTTCCGAGTGCGTAAAGGACTCCCAGTTTGTTGTATTCAAGTCTGCGCTTGAAATGGGCGGCTCTGTTCGCGCAATTATCG
>JAZRLW010000242.1:0-1843 GCA_045647025.1 Eubacteriales bacterium | reverse complement strand
CATCAGCGGAATATATGCCCTATACTCCACTTTGCCACCGGGATAGAAAATGAACCCGATTTCCGAATCTTCTGAGCCGAGCATAAGAAGCCCAGAATCAGCTTCCTTTTCCTCGTAGGAATATTCCAAAGAAAAGGCTTCAATAGCGTCTAAATCCGCGGGATAGTAATCATTGATATAGGCTATAGCTATCACAGCCATAATTGCAATCAGCACAGCCACGACCGAGATCCATATAATTAATTTTCTTGTATTCTTTCTCATCATATTTTCCTAAATCATCAATCTTCCTATATATTATACTATTACTTTCCTCCTCTGTCAAGCATTGCCGAGGAAATTGTAAAAAAACGACGGTTACCACATGCGTAACCGTCGTTATAAATCTTATAATTGGGGAAGTTTGAAGAGATTACAGTTTTGCCGCTTCCTTCTTTTCCTGACTCAGTCTGTAAAGCTCCTCCGTAGCAAAGCCAAGCTTTGTTACTACGTTCTGCTTTGTGGGATAGCAGTAGAATGAGTCGTTTTCCGTAGAAATGTCAAAACAGTCAAAGGGCTTGATGTAACAGTAATCGTACTCTACGTGCAAGCTGTTGCTTTCCTTGGGGAAACGCTGTATGCGGTAATCCTTACCTCTGTAATGCCCCTCTATAATAAAGCCCTCATTGATGTCGTGAATAACCTTTGCCTTGCCGAGATGCTCAAATCTCCAACATCTGGGCATGGAATATACGTCAACCTCGTCCTCAAAGTGATATTCGCCTGCTGCTATCTGCTTGCAGACCTGCTCACGCTCCCAGTTGAACCAATCAGGCACGTGGCTGAACTCGGTCTCACCATCAACGGCAGAAAGGGTTCCGTCCTCGTTAAGATTCCATCTCTTGCCGCACTCGGTACAGAATATTTCGGTACCCTTGGAGTCCATCTTGGACTCTGCCATACAGTGAGGACACTGATAGAGTATCTTGTGCATACCCTCTGCGCGGAAAGGCTCGGTAATAAGTATGCCGTTTTCCTTCTGATACTTATAATCGTCGTAGTCAAGAGCCTTCTTCAACGCATCGTTTATCTCCTGGGAGGTCATGCTCTTAACCTGCTCTGCCGTAAGTATCTGGGTAACGGTGGTATGGAGAGGCACCTTTCTCTTTTTACGGTAGTTCCAAAAAGGAGAATGGAGATAGTTACCGTGATGCACAACAGCAACCACGGGCACCTTTGCAAGCCTGATAAGACCGCCCAATGATTCGGGCATATATGAAAGGGTACCGCAAGGAGAATATCTAGCCTCGGGGTACATGGAAAGGATATCCCCTCTTCTCAGCACCTTGATAATGGACTTAACCAAGTGCACGTCGGTGGTGTATTTTCTGGTACAAATAGCACCAATCCACTCCATAAGCCAAGGACGACGGTAATATCCATCAATACTAACAACGTTATTGACTCTGTGAGGGAAGGTAGCCATTGCTGCGAGCTCAAAGTCAATAAAATACATATGGTTGCTAAGCAGCATATAGGGAGGCTTAAGCCCTTCCATATTTATCTTTTCAACCTTATACTTCTTGCCTATCAAAGCAAATTTACAAAGTAACCAAATAAGCCAAGTCAAATATATTGGCTGTCTTATGGGATATTTCGCAGTCTTGTATCTCTTTTGATTTTTGTAATTAACGTCCATAACCTTTTCCGTCGCCTTTATAAATTAGTTTTTACCATTATAACAAAAAAAGTTGAACTTGTCAACAATTATATTTAATCTGCCGCCTTGGGGTTATGAGGATAAGCAAGTTCAAGCGGCGTTGGCACCGCCAACGCAAGTCACATCAGACCAAAATCGGAGGTT
>JAZRLW010000241.1:0-1915 GCA_045647025.1 Eubacteriales bacterium | reverse complement strand
TTGTTTTTTGCATCTTGTTCCCCCCTTCACCCATATAGTGTCGAATTCTATTGAATGCTGACAGAGATATTTAGATAATTGTATCACAAATTTGCAAAATAGTCTATTGAATTGAATGGAAATACTTTCTTAAATGATGTGTAAAAGGGTTTCTTCTGTAGGGGGAAGGCTTTTCTCTCCCTTTGCCCTCGTCAGGAGGCGCCAAGTGTGTAGGTACATACCGTAGGGCGGGGGCTTGTCTACCACTGTTTGTTGTAAAACATGTGGTGGAGGCTGACGACCAATGGTCGTCCCTACAGGATATGCCCCCTCTTTATTTCTCACAAGAGAAATTGACCTCAGGTGAAATGGGACGCCAAGGACGTCGGTCCCTACAAATTACGGATATATACAATAAGGTATTATTCATTAATTTATTTACACCTCATCCACCGATAAATCGGTTCCCCTTCTCCCGCTGGAGAAGGCTATTTCTCTCTCCTTGTCCTTAGTCAGAGGGAACCGGGGTTGTAATAAAAATTGGAATGCAAAATGGGTCGTCGAGGGCGCCGACCCCTACAATATTATTTCGACTAAAAGTAGGCAGAATTAGTACTGTCATCTTGAACGAAGCTCCCGCCGAGATCCTGCTCGGTTTACACCTCGCACTGCTTCGCAGTTCGATTTCGATTCGCTCCTCTCAGATTGACGGCGGGACGCAGTCGAAACCCGTAGGGCAAACGGCAAAGCCGTTTGGATCTCGCAACTGTAAAGTGTTAATTTTTAGATGAAACAATGTACTACAAGGTGAAGTGTGTTCGTTCAAATAGGATATGCAATCGTACGGCTGGGAGTTTTTTCGTCGTTTTTTATATCCATTTCTTGCACATTATGCACATTCAACACAAACTCCACAAAAACAAGCAAAAAAATGTGGTTTTTTACTGATTTGGTGTTGACAAAATCGTGTTTTTGTTTTATACTATATATGAAACAATAGGGATGTTGTATTCACTTACAAGAAAGGATTGAAGGTTATGGCAAAATTCGATTCATCACATATAAAAAAGTCAGAAAGAATAGAAAAGTTAAAGGATGCACTCTATGAAAAGCTCCCGCAGATTGAGGCGGACAGAGCTGTGCTTCTCACTCAGTCCTATATGGAAACAGAGGGTGAGCCTATAATTACAAGAAGGGCAAAGGCGTTCAAGCATATTCTTGAAAATATTCCGATAACAATAAGGGATAACGAGCTTATTGTTGGCTCTGCTACAAAGCAGCCCAGAAGCTGTCAGGTTTTCCCCGAGTTTTCATTTGATTGGCTTGAGGCGGAGTTTGATACGGTAGAAACAAGATCGGCAGACCCGTTCTATATTTCCGACGAAACAAAAAAGACTCTCCACGAGGTTTATAAGTATTGGAAGGGTAAGACTACATCAGAGCTTGCATATTCCTACATGGCGCCTGAGGCAAGACTTGCTATCGACCATAATATCTTTACCCCCGGCAACTATTTCTACAACGGCGTTGGTCACGTTACGGTTGACTATGCAAAGGTGCTTGCGGTTGGTTATAAGGGTATTATTGAGGAAGTAAAGGCTGCAAGAGCAGGGCTCAATTTTGGTGACGGCGATTACGTAACTCGCAGCGCGTTCCTTGATGCTGTTGAGATGAGCTGTGAGGCTGCTATTATGTATTCAAAGCGCTATGCCGCACTTGCTCTTGAAATGGCAGACAAAGAAAGAGATATAGAAAGAAAGCGTGAGCTTCTCAATATTGCTAACAACTGTGTTGGGGCGTTGGAAAACGGCTCAAAGACATTCTGGGAGGCTTGTCAGTCATTCTGGTTTGTGCAGATGCTTTTGCAGACAGAGTCAAGCGGACACTCCATTTCTCCCGGACGTTTTGATCAGTATATGTATCCCTACTATAAGGC
>JAZRLW010000240.1:0-2415 GCA_045647025.1 Eubacteriales bacterium | reverse complement strand
GAAAAGAGGATACGTCGGCGCTGGCCCTTGTGGTGGCAATGGCCCTTTCTTCTTCAAAGAAAGTGCTTTTTGCGGACGGCAATCCCTCTTCAACCTCTTTTGAAAAGGTTGTGTCTCCCACTGATATGGAAAATCTCTTTTTCTTGTCTGCGGGCGAAGATATGAGTTTTGACACTAAAGGTTTTGACATCGTCGTATACGCTATGGGGGGCGATGTAAATACTGCCGACCTTACTAACGGCTGTGGCGTTCTCCTTGCCGTAAAGCCCAAGGTTACCACTTACGGCTCTTACAGAAAAGTCTTAAAGAGCCTTAAGAAATCCCAAGCCAAGATCCTTGGCGCTGTAATTGTGTAATATGAATCTCCCCGTAATTATAGAGCGCTCCCGAAGAAAAAGCCTTTCTCTTTCGGTGACCAAAGACCTGCAAGTCCTTGTAAAAGCCCCTTATTTAATGAAAAGCTCTATTATAAAGGACTTTATTGCCAAAAATGAGGGGTGGATAGAAAGCCGAATGGAACGGCAGAAGGGAATAAACGCCCTTAAAGAGGAGTATTCTTCCTCCTCAGCCGTGGGTAGAGCAAAGAGAAAAGCGGTTTTGGAGATGCTTTCCCAGCGCACCCTTTATTGGGCAGATATAATGGGCGTAAAGCCAGGTAAGATTCGCCTTTCCTCTGCGGAAAAGCGGTTTGGCTCCTGCAACTCAAAAGGGGAGATATCCTATTCGGTTATCCTTGCCCACTTTTCGGAGGAGGAGCAGGACGCGGTAATCGTCCACGAGCTTGCCCACCTTAAAGAAATGAATCATGGCAAGAGGTTTTACGAAATAGTCCTTAAGACCATGCCCGATTACAGAAAAAGAATAAAGAACTTGAAAAAGTGGAACTCTTCCGATTTTTAATAGGGGAGAGTTCCGTTTTTTTGTGCTCTTGACAAATGTGACAAAAGATGCTATAATAAAATGTAAACTACTTGAATTTATTTATCCTAAAAAGGAGTTAGATATGAAAACCGACGTTCTTATAATCGGTGCGGGCCCTGCGGGTATTTTTACCGCCCTTGAAATGATAAGAAAAGGCACCACCAAGAAAATAGTTATCGTTGAAAAGGGTCAGCCCGTTGAAAAACGTCACTGCCCCAAAGAAAAGACCAAGGTTTGCGTTAACTGCAAGCCCTACTGTCACATTACCACCGGCTTTTCGGGCGCAGGAGCATTCTCCGACGGCAAGCTTTCCCTCTCTCCCGAGGTAGGTGGCGATTTCCCCGAGCTTATCGGTGAGATGAATGCCGAGGACCTTATTGCATATACCGACGGAATATATCTTGAATTCGGTGCAGACACCCGCGTTGAAGGTGTTTCCGACCCCGAAAAGATAAGGGTTATCCGTCAGAGAGCCATAAAGGCAAGTCTTAAGCTTGTTGACTGCCCCATCCGTCATCTCGGTACCGAAAAGGCACAGCAGCTTTACGGGGATATTCAGCATTACCTTGTTGACCACGGTGTAGAGATACTCTTCGGTGCTGAATGTAAAGACCTTATTATAAAGGACGGCGTATGTCTTGGTGCAATTATAGCCCAGAGAGATTCCACCGGCCGCGAGGGTGCGGAAATCGAGTACCTTGCAGGTAAGACGGTTGTTGCTACGGGTAGAAGAGGTGCTGATTGGCTTGATAAGCTCTGCGTGGCTCACGGCATTGCCCATAAGCCCGGCACGGTTGATATAGGCGTTCGTGTTGAGGTAAGAAACGAGGTTATGGAATTCGTAAATCAGGTGCTTTACGAGTCCAAGCTTATCGGCTATCCCAAGCCCTTCAAGAATAAGGTTCGTACCTTCTGTCAGAACCCCGGCGGATTTGTAAGCCAGGAAAACTACGATAATAACCTTGCCGTTGTTAACGGCCATTCATATAAGGAGCGTAAGTCGGATAACACTAACCTTGCAATCCTTTGCTCCCATAATTTCAGCGAGCCCTTCAATCAGCCCATAGCTTACGCCCAGAAGGTTGGCGAAATAACCAATATGCTTGGCGCAGGTCATATTCTGGTTCAGCGTTACGGCGATATTCTTGACGGTAAGAGAACCTGGCAGAAGGAGCTTGCTCACTCCAACGTTAAGCCCACCCTTCCCGATGCGGTTGCTGGTGACATAACCGCCGCTATGCCTTACAGAGCTATGCTCAACATTATCAACTTCATTCAGGCAGTTGATATGGCAATCCCCGGCTTTGCATCACAGGAAACCTTGCTCTATTCACCCGAGCTTAAGTTCTATTCCAATAAGGTAAAGATGGATGCCGACCTTAATACCAACGTGGCAAACCTCCACTGTCTGGGTGACTCCAGCGGTTGGACAAGTGGTCTTATGATGGCTTCCGGAATGGGCGTTGCTCTTGGTAGAAAGATATATTCAGATAT
>JAZRLW010000239.1:0-4090 GCA_045647025.1 Eubacteriales bacterium | reverse complement strand
TAATTGTCTTCCTAAGACCGCTTGGCCTCCGACTTCATACTACCCTCGGGGAATTCGCCATTCTTCATTCTTTCGAAGAGGTCAAGGCTTTCCTCTATAGGACGATCGCGGTAAGGGCTTACAGCGGGCTTGCCAATATCTCCCCTTGCGGCTTTAAATTCTTCAGGAGTGAGCTGACAAACATATGCCAAACCTTTCTTGATAAGTTCAACAGCATACTGATAGGTCTGCTCAAAGTAATCGGAACCATAGAAGAATCTATCTTCCCAATCGTATCCAAGCCAATGGATATCTTCCATTATTGCGTCAACGTATTCGGTATCTTCCTTTGCGGGGTTAGTATCGTCCATACGGAGATTACAGATACCGCCAAATCTTTTAGCTGTACCAAAGTCTATACAAAGTGCCTTACAATGACCAATATGAAGGTAACCGTTAGGCTCGGGTGGGAAACGGGTATGAACCTTATCAATTTTACCCTCGGCTAAGTCTTTTTCAATTATTTCATTAATAAAATTTGTGCTTTCTTCCATGATTATTTCTCCCCAATAAGTCTTTTATAGGAATCGTTTATTCTTGCAAGAACTCTGTCCTTACCCAGAATCTTCATACATTCGTAAGTATCGGGGGACATTTTCTTTCCGGTTACGGCAAGACGAACAACCATAGCTATATCACCAACGTGACCTTTATAATCGGTGGGATTCTTCTTAAAGAGCTTCATTTCGGGAGCAAATCCAAGTTCACCTGCAAGGGTCTTCATCTTTGCAAACCAGGTTTCCTGATCGTCATTTTCGTCGTAATTTTCGGGATATTTAGCAAGAATCTCTGCGCAATCTGCCTCAGAAATATTATCGGGCCAAAATTCGGCGGGAATAAACAGCTCGTCGTAGAAGAAATCCATATAGGACTTTACGCCGCTCCAAAGAGTGATATCCTTTCTGGGCTTGGGACAGTTCCTGCCAATAGAAAGAATTTTCTTTGCATAGTCGCCGCCAGCAACAAGAAGGTTGTAAAACTCTTTGTCGTACTCACTTGCCCAAGCGGTTACGTAGTCGTAAACCTCTTCTGCAGACATTTTTGCAACGATATTCTTTGTAATATCTATAAGCTTATCCATATCAAAGAGGGCACCGGAAGCACTCATCTTTTCAACGGTAAATTTAAACTCATCATAATGAGCATCGGGATTTGCGATTCTCCACTCTTCAAAGTTGGAGTTAAGTACGGTGAGCAAGTATTCTATAACAGCTTCCTTGGGATATCCTGCCTCAAAGTAATACTGCATGCCAAATTCGGGGTCTTTACGCTTTGAAAGCTTGCGCTTGGTATCGCCGTCAAGTTTCATCATGTGCGCAGTATGAATAAACTTGGGGGGCTCCCAACCGATATATTCAAACAGCTGTAAATGCCAGGGGAATGTGGAAAGCCACTCCTCTCCTCTTACTACGTGGGTGGTTCTCATAAAGTGGTCATCACAAACGTGTGCGAAGTGATAGGTGGGGATTCCGTCTGATTTAAGTAAAACGATGTCAAGATTGCTTTCGGGAATAGAAAGCTCTCCTTTTACAAGGTCAAGCGCCTTTATCTGATTTTCAGGGTCACCCATAGATCTCAGTCTGAGAACGTAAGGCTGGCCGGCCTTGATTTTCTCTTCAATAACATCTATAGTAAGATCTCTGCAGGTAGCCCACTTACCGTAGTAACCGGGGTTTGCATTTTCTGCACCCTGCTTTTCTCTTACGGCGTCAAGCTCTTCTTTAGAGCAAAAGCAAGGATATGCAAGGCCTTTCTGAACCAGATATTTTGCAACTACGTGATAGATAGCCGCTCTGGAGCTCTGAATATAGGGACCATAGTTACCCTTACCGCCGTTGGTATCATAACCTTCGTCAAACTTCAGACCGTACTTTTCAAGGCTGCTGAGAATAAGCTCAACAGCACCTTCCACCTTGCGTTCTTGGTCGGTGTCTTCAATTCGGAGATAGAAAACACCTCCGCTTTGATGTGCCAAACGCTCGTCAATAAGCGCGCCAAAAAGATTACCCAAGTGCATAAATCCCGTAGGTGAAGGAGCTATACGAGTAACGAAAGCACCTTCGGGAAGATCACGCTGAGGGAATCTCTTTTCAAGATCCTCAACAGTTTCTTTCACATTGGGAAACAGTAATTCCGCAAGATAATTGTAATCCATTTTTTAATCCTCTCTGTTCTGTCAGGATATGATCTTGGCGCCTTCTTTGTCGACGTCAAGGGGTTTTATAAGCCAATAATTTTTCAGTGATTTAACAATGTCCTTCAAGGGCTCGATAACTTCATTACCCTTGCGATTCATAAGCATCAATGTGGGGCCAGCACCGCTTAAATAGCTACCATAGCATCCCAGTTCAACGCTCTTTTTAAGAAGGTATTCCATACCTGGGATAAGTATTTTTCTGTAAGGCTGATGTATTTCATCCTGCATAGCGATTGACAATGCGTTAAAGTTGCCCGACATCATGGAAGAAACCATAAGCGCAACTCTTGATACGTTGAATACGGCCTGTTCTTTGGTATATGCTCTGGGAAGAACGGCTCTGGCATCCGCCGTGGAAAGTGGGAAATCAGGAATCAAAGCTATAAATTCTATTTCATCACTTACGGGAATCTTTACGTGTTCAAACCTCTCCTCGTCCGATGCACCAACAACCATTGAACCGTAAAATGCAGGAGCAACATTGTCGGGATGTCCTTCAAGGCTAACAGCAAGATTGCAAAGCTCGTCGGTGGTATAATTAGTTTCCAAAAGCTTATTTGCCGTTATAAGCCCCGCAACTATACATGCGGCAGAGCTTCCAAGTCCGCGAGCCAAAGGAATTTCGTCGGTCTGACGCATATAAATACGGGGAACGGGCTTCCCTACCAAAGCTGCAAACCAACAGATCGTAGAATATATGAGGTTTGTCTGGTCGACGGGAATATGCTGATCGGCTTCTATTCGAAGGTCAATATTGTTAACGTTTTTAATAACGAACTTTCCGTCAAATTGTTTTTCTTCTTCCGTCCATACCTCAAGATAGTTATAAAGTCCCAAAGCGATACCTGCGGTATCAAATCCGGGTCCCATATTTGCTGATGTGGCGGGAACACGTAATTTAAACATAACAATTCTCCGTTATATAAGAATTATTTATTATCTGAAGAGGGTTCTGAGAAGTTCAAAATCAGGCTTATAGTGCTTGATTTTAGCTTCGTTTTCGGGAGTTATAATAACACTGGTATCCTTGAGACCGTTACCGGTAAGTATACAAACAACGTCAATTTCTTTATCTGTCTTGAGTTTGCCTTCCTTAGCCATCTTAATAACACCGGCAATGGAAGCGCAAGAGGCGGGCTCTGCAAAAATACCATCCTCGGAAGAAAGAAGTCTCTGAGCTTCAAGTATCTCTTCGTCGGTAACCTTATCAATGGAACCGTTACTTTCATCCCTTGCTGCAGTTGCAAGTTTCCAGGATGCGGGGTTGCCGATTCTTATTGCGGTTGCAATGGTTTCGGGATTTTCAAATACTCTGTTTTCAACGATGGGAGCAGCTCCTGCGGCCTGGAAGCCTGTCATCTTGGGAAGATTAGAGATCTCTCCGTTCTGATAGTATTCTTTAAAGCCCATCCAGTAAGCAGATATGTTACCGGCATTACCTACAGGAAGAACGAGATAATCGGGCGCACGGCCAAGGTCGTCACAGATTTCAAATGCAGCAGTTTTCTGTCCCTGGAGTCTATAAGGGTTAACGGAGTTTACGAGGGTAACGGCTTCTGTCTGGGAAAGTTTAATAACCATATTGAGCGCATCGTCAAAGTTACCGTCAATGGCAATAATATTTGCGCCGTAAACAGGAGCCTGTGCAAGTTTACCCATAGCGATCTTCTGGTCGGGAATAAGAACGAAAGCCTTCATTCCTGCAACGGCAGCATACGCAGCTGCAGAAGCGGAAGTATTACCGGTAGATGCGCAAATAACGGCCTTTGAACCTGCCTCGTTAGCCTTTGTTACAGCCATGGTCATACCACGGTCCTTAAAGGAGCCGGTGGGATTAAGACCTTCAAACTTAAC
>JAZRLW010000238.1:0-2627 GCA_045647025.1 Eubacteriales bacterium | reverse complement strand
CAAGACGGCCGCCGCAATACTTCTCACGAAGCTTGGGCTTTTCGATCTTGCCGGTGGGATTTCTGGGAGCGTCGGCAAAGATTATCTTTCTGGGACGCTTATATCTGGGCATATCGGCACAGAAATCGTAGATCTCTTCCTCGGTACAGCTCATGCCGTCCTTTACGGCAATTATGGCCGCCGCAATCTCGCCCAGACGGTTGTCGGGCAGACCGATAACGGCAACGTCCTTTACCTTGGGATGAGCGCGGAGGAAGTCCTCTATCTGTACGGGATAAAGGTTTTCACCACCCGTAATAATAACGTCCTTTTTACGGTCAACGAGGTAGATAAATCCTTCCTCGTCTTCCTTTGCCATGTCGCCGGTGCAGAGCCATTCGCCTTTAAGAACGGCCTCGGTGGCGGCAGGGTCTTTATAGTAGCAGAGCATTACGCCGGGGCCCTTAACGGCAAGTTCACCGACCTCGCCCTTGGCAACCTCGTTGCCCTTATCGTCAATTATCTTGGTCTCCCAAAGATAGCCCGCCTTACCAATTGCGCCTACCTTGTTTATGTTTTCAACGCCAAGGTGTACGCATCCGGGACCAAGGCTCTCGGAAAGACCGTAGTTGGTATCGTAATCGTGGTTGGGGAATATCTCCTTCCATCTGTGGATAAGACTGGGAGGAACGGGCTGTGCACCAACGTGCATAAGTCTCCACTGGGAAAGCTCGTAATCGCTGAGCTTTAAGTCGCCCCTCTCGATACAGTCGAGAATATCCTGAATCCATGGTACCAGGAGCCATACGATAGTTGCTCTTTCATCAGACACAGTACGGAGTACCCATTCGGGCTTAACACCTCTTAAAAGCACGGTCTTGGAGCCTGAAAGAAGGCTGCCGAACCAGTGCATTTTAGCACCCGTATGATAAAGGGGAGGTATGCAAAGGAATATATCGTCCTTCTTCTGGCCGTGATGATTCTGCTCGGTAAGGCAGGATGCAACAAGACCCGAATGACGGTGGAGTATAGCCTTGGGGAAACCGGTAGTACCCGAAGAGAAGTATATGGCGGCGTAATCGTCGTCACGCAGGTCTACTGCAGGGGGCATAGAGGAACAGTATGTAACCATAGTGTCGTAGCTGTCGGCAAATTCGGGAACATCGGAGCCCACGTAAAACATATGCTTTACGCCGTCAAGCTTATCCTTTATCTGGTCAACACGGCCTACAAATTCGGGGCCGAATACCAATACCGAGGAATCGGAAAGGTCGGCACAGTACTTTATTTCGTCTGCGGCGTATCTGTAATTCATGGGAACGGCCAGAGCGCCCATCTTGAGAATACCGAAGTATATGGGGAGCCACTCAAGGCAGTTCATAAGCAGAATGGCAACCTTATCCCCCTTCTTTACCCCACGGGTAAGGAGGAGATTTGCAAATCTGTTTGCCTTTATATCGAAATCGCGCCAGGTTATCTCACGGCGATACTTTCCCCCGGGAGCAGACTCAATAAGACTGTATTCTCTCCAGGTTATGGGTCTGTCGGGCTGAAGCTCGGGATTTATTTCCACAAGCGCCGTATCGTTGGGATATATTCGGGCGTTTCGCTCAAGTAAATCGGTTATAGCCATACTGTTAAAGTTCCTTTCGGGAAGGTTTCTACGTCAATACCTTATAATATACCACAATTATTCCCCTTTGTCAACATTATAAGGGCAGAACTTTTTTTGTCGGAAAGTATATTTTTTTAATTTAAGTACTTCCAATTTTCACATATATGTGTTATTATATATATAATGCGAATTTCCCCTCCTCCCTCGGCATAGAATTTTCGGAGGGAGGGAATGAAATGAAACGAAAAATTATTATCAGACTTGCCATAGCCATAGCTCTGCTGATATTTTCAGCGGTTCTGGGAAGGATATGCTACCAAAACCGCATAAAGCCCCTCCTTTCCTCCTACGCGGGAGCAAAGGCGGTGTCGGACACCACTGCGGCAATGAACAGAGCCTTTGCCTCTACCCTTCCCCAAGGGGTGAGTTACGAGTCAATAGTCACCGTAAACCGTAACCAAAAGGGCGAGGTGGAGAGTCTTACGGCGGACACGGCAAAGATAAACGCCATAAAAGCGGAGGTTGTGGCCGCGGCGGCAAGGGAGCTTGAAGATCTCCCCTCACTCCGCACCAAAATACCAGTAGGAACTCTGCTCCCCTTTTCCATGCTCTACGGAAAGGGCCCTGCCATGACCTTTTATTCCATACCCTCGGGCGGGCTTTTAGCGGAGTTTTCAAACACCTTTACCTCAGCGGGGATAAATTACACCCTGCACAGAATAATCCTCACCTTGAAGGTCACCGTTACGGTGGTAATGCCGGGTGAAAGGATAGAAAAGGAAGTTTCGGCAGACTTCTTTATAGCAGAAACCGTTCTTTCGGGATCAATACCCGATATTTATATAAGCCAAGAAAACGGAGGATGACCTCATGGAGGCAAAAACAAGGATAACGGAGCTTACCGAACAGCTCAATTACCACGCAAAAAAATACTATACCGACGACGCCCCCGAGATAACCGACTACGAGTACGATATGCTTTTAAGGGAGCTTAAGGCCCTTGAAGAGAAATATCCCCAATACGTACTCCCCC
>JAZRLW010000237.1:0-4245 GCA_045647025.1 Eubacteriales bacterium | reverse complement strand
ATTCAGGCTTCCGCAGGCACATTTCCAGCCCTTGGACTCCTCGGGTCTTTTGGCTCCGCATTCGCCGCAGAAGTTACCAACGGCTTCCCTGCCACAGGCACAAGTCCAGGAATCGGCTCTCTTCTGCTGGGGAGCAGGCTGCTGCTGTCCCATATTAAAGAGCTGGGAGGCGTTCACGCCGCCACCTGCGTTCATGGCCATGCCCATACCCATAAATCCCGTCATAGCGCCCGCATCGTTCTTTGCCGCGTCCTGCATAGCCTGAGCCTGAGCTCCAACCAGAGTTGCCGCCGCCATGGTGGGGTCGCGCATAACTGCCTTCTGCTGAAGGTCCTTTATCATCTTGGCGTCCTCTTCGGGAAGGGATACGGGGTTGAGGGCGATGGATACCACCGTCAGACCTCTCTGCTTTGACCACTTCTCGTTGAGGGCGTCGTTCATAGCCTTTGAGAGCTCGTCAACGTGTGAGGGCAGAGCGGAGGGGCGTATTTCAAGGGTAGATATTTTGCCAAAGGCGGGCTGAAGAGCCGAGATAAACTCGGTCTTGAGCTGGGCCTCAATTTCGCTTCTGTAAAATGTTTCTCTTACGTTACCGCAAACGTTGGAGTAGAAGATAAGGGGGTCGGTTATTCTGTAAGAATAAAGGCCGCTGCACCTTACGGACACGTCAACGTCAAGGCCGATATTTCTGTCAACCACGCGGAAAGGCACGGGGCTGGGGGTGCCGAACTTATTATCCATAAGCTCCTTGGTGTTAAAGTAATACACCCTCTGATCCTTGGCGGTGTCGCCGCCGAAGGTAAATCTCTTACCGATGGTCTTAAAGGTGTCAAGAATGCTCTGTCCCAGATTACCCGCAAAGATAGAGGGCTCGGTTGAGGAGTCGTAGGTAAACTCGCCTGCCTCGGCGCATACCTCTACCACCTTGCCCTGCTCGACGATTATCATACACTGACCGTCGGCTACGGCAACGATACTGCCGTTGGAGATGATATTGTCCTCGCCCTTTGTGTTGGAAGAGCGGCCTGAAACACGCTTGCTTCCCTTGGTCATAAGAACGTCTTTATCAAGAGCGTCGCAATAGAAATATTCCTTCCACTGGTCGGCAAGAGTGCCGCCGAGAGCGCCGCCTATTGCTTTAATAAGTCCCATTTATATACCCTACCTTTCTTCGGTTTACGGCTTTTTTTAAGTATACCACATTTTTAATAAAATGTCAATTGCCGAGGGGTTGAAAAAAGGAGTTAAATGTGGTATAATCAAGATATCAAAGGCAAGGAGATTTCCCGTGGAAAAACGCATTAAAATAAAAAAAGCTCTCCCCGAGGCGGCCAAAGGTCTCTTTACGGGTGCGGCGATGATAGTACCCGGAATGAGCGGTGGAACAATGGCCCTCATTTTCGGCTTTTACCATAGACTTGTGGACTCAGCAAGCAATATATTTAAAGACTTTAAGAAAAACCTCCTCACCCTGCTGTTTTACGTTATATTCATAGGTGGCGGGTTTGTCCTCTTCTCGGGGGTTATGGAGTGGCTTATGGGTCGATTCCCTCTGCCCGTATATTCCTTCTTCGTTGGCGCCATTCTGGGCGGTATTCCCCTTATATTCAAGCAGGCAAAATCCACCTCAAGGGTCAAGCTTTATGATGCCATTTACCCCATTCTGGGAGCGGCAGTAGTATTCCTTTTGGGGCTTATTCCCGAGGATGCACTCAATATCTCTCTGGGCTCAAATATCTGGGGCTACGTTGTCCTTCTGGTGGCAGGAGTCTTCCTTGCGGCGGCTCTTGTTCTCCCAGGCATCTCCTTCTCCCATATGATGCTGGTGCTGGGCATTTACGAGCCCTTCGTTACCGCCATAAAGGAGCTTGACATCCTTTATCTTCTCCCCATCGCCCTCTCGGTGCTTATTGGAGTTTTCGTGGTGGTCAAGGTTATGGATAAGGCCATGAAAAAGTTTACAAAGCAGACGTTCCTTATGATAATAGGCTTTGTTGCCGCATCCGCCGCCGATATTATAATCGGGTCTGTGCTCCCCCTTATGGGTGGATTTGTGTCGGTCATATCCGCAATTTTACCCGCAATAGTGGGCTTTTTGGCCATATTCCTCATTTCAAGAAAAGAGGAGGGTCTGTCCTGATGCCCTTTAGCGAAAAGACCATAAAATTCCTTGTAACCAACAAAGAAAACAACTCAAAGGAATGGTACCACGCCCACAAGGACGATCTGGAAAAATACGTCCGCCAACCCTTTGAGGAGCTTATAAACGAGGTGCTACCCGTAATTCAGGAGTGCGACCCCTACGCCGACTGCAATCCCCGCATAGGCAGGGGTATATCCCGAATCTACCGTGACACCCGCTTTTCCTACGACAAGACCCTTTTCCGTTCCTCCTGCTGGTGCACCTTTATGCGCCCAAAGAAGCTCTATCCCGACACCCCCGCCTTTTATTTTGAGATAACCCCCTTCGGTGTGGCCTACGGGTGCGGATATTATTGGATGGACAAGGAGCATATCGCCCGCGTCCGCGACATGGTAGAGCAGAAGGACGACTTCTGGATAGCCGCCAACGATGCCTACATGAGCCAGAACGTTTTCGTTCTTGAGGGCGAGAAGTACAAGCGCACCAAATTCCCCCACCTGTCCGACGAGGCAAGGAATTGGGCGGACAGAAAGAGCATCGCAGTATCAACCTTCTCCCCCAATAGAGAGCTGATGTTCTCCCCCGACCTGCCCAAGGTGGTAGCCGAGGATATGAGAAAGATATTCCCCGTTTACACCTTCCTCTTCGAAGCCGCCCAATCAAAAGAGGTGGCGAAGATAACCAAAGACACTTATTGGAGATAACGCTGAAGCAAGAGGCAGCTAGTTCGGATTTTCCGCGTTGCGGCTAATCCATCACCCGCTCCTCTGCTTCGGCTCTTTTTCGCACAAAGTCAGCTTCTTGTCTCAGGAGTGCAGAATGAAAATTTAAAGCGTGAGCCACGCTTTAAATTTAGCGGCGGAGAACGCACATCTCTTAATGGCGCAGTATAAGATCCGCTGCAATACTTTGTGCGAGTTTTACGCCTGCGGGCGGCACTGACCACTGACCACTGACCACTTAAAAAAGATGCCGAATTGCAAAGTAGCAATTCGACATCTTTTTCATATATTGTAGTACAGACCAAATCTATAATACGGAGTGATAAAAGTGGCAAACAGATGTAATGATAATAACAGTAATCTTAACCAGACCGTTTGTATTGACGTTAACCGAATCTACGACCAGTGCCGTGACAGAGATTGCGTCCAGGACGCGAGAGTATATCTCTGCCCCAGAAATCAGGAGCTTATAAACTCCGCCCACTCGGTAAAGACAGTATCTGCCGAGATAATCTACGCCCACCCCGACATTGAGCCTCTCCGCTTTAACAGGGGCTTTTATACCGTGGACATCAGATTTTACGTTGTGGTAACGGTGGACGTTTACTCCTCTCCCACCGCCTGCCCCACCCGAGTCTCAGGCCTTGCAGTCTTTGACAAGAAGGTCATCCTTTACGGCAGCGAGGGTATGTCAAAGATATTCTCCTCCGAATTCCTTAACGAAAATCCCGACACTATACTGCCTCCAAAGACAAATTCCCCCATTGTTACAGTGGAGACCCTTGACCCCATTCTCCTCTCTGCCAAGGCAGTTCCCGCCTGCAACCCCTGCGGCTGCTGCACCTGCGACGTTTGCAGCATTCCCACCGCAATCAGCGACAGACTGGGCGGACTTTACGACCCCGACGACGGCAACATCCTCTACGTCACCTTCGGATTCTTTACCATTATCCGCATGATGAGACGGGTACAGATGATAGTTCCCTCTTACGACTTCTGCATCCCCGAAAAGGAATGCTGCTCTCCCACCGAGGAAGACCCCTGCAGCCTTTTCAACCGTATGGAGTTCCCCTTGGATGAGTTCTTCCCTCCCAAGTCTCCCGAAAACCCCTCTCCATGTTGCTAAAATAAAAGTATAGGTAGCCAGACGAATGCCTCCCGCTCGCGGGAGGCATAGATACTGTGCACCAATCGACACACTCCACCTCACACCACACCCGTTCCCTCCTCGCCGCGGCGTCAACTCGCACAAAGTATTGCAGCGGATCTTATACTGCGCCATTAAGAGATGTGCGTTCTCCGCCGCTAAATTTAAAGCGTGGCTCACGCTTTAAATTTTCATTCTGCACTCCTGAGACAAGAAGCTGACTTTGTGCGAAA
>JAZRLW010000236.1:0-12742 GCA_045647025.1 Eubacteriales bacterium | reverse complement strand
TTGGTGGAATTATTATTTCTTTTGCTATGGCGTCTATATGGTCTTTTCTTGGGGGGAGGGTGGCTTCTGTCATACAAGCCGCGGTTCCGCAGGCAAAGGCAAGTCGGAGGGCGCTTTCTATAGATTCATCGTTGCCTATTGCTGTGATAAATCCAGCTACCGTACTATCTCCCGCACCAACGGTGGATACGGGGTTCGTAATGGTGGGTACTTCAATTTTATACGCACCTTTTTCACCCACGTAAACGCCGCCTTCGCCGTCAAGGCTTACAAGAACGTTGGTGATTCCTTTGGCACACAGTTCTTCTGCGGCACTCTTTGCACTTGCCCAATCGGTTACCTCAAATCCCAAGGCTCTGATTTCGCTTCTGTTAGGTTTGATAAGCCAAGGCTTTATTTCTATAAGGTCGGAGATTGAGAGAGAGCTTGAGTCTACGGCAAGCTTTGAGTTTGTATCTTTTATCTTCTTTAAAAAGTCTATTACAGTTTCGGCTGTCAATCCCTGGGGGATTCTTCCCGAGAATACGGTATATGCCGCCCACTCGTCTACAACGAGGGTATAGATTCTTTCAAGGTCAAAGGGGGTGAGAGAGAATGTGTCTGTGCTTATGCCTGTTTCAGGAGCGTTTTGGGGGTGAATTACAACGTTTGATCTTACTCTCTGGTCTCTTACGTAGAAGGGGAGAAGGTTGATTTCATCCTTGCCTACAAGCTTAAGATATTCGTCGATGCCGTATTCTCCCACGGCAGCAACAGCGGTGTTTGTAGTACCGAGAACGCCCAGCACTCTGGATACGTTTATACCCTTACCGCCTGCACATACAACTTCCTTAAGAGCTCTGTTCTGTTCTTCAGGAACAAAAGTATCCATATATAAATGTCTGTCAAAGGTGGGGTTGAGGGTTATTGTATCTACAGAGCTTGCGTTGCCGCTTTTCTTTGGCCAAAGAGCGGGGAATATAGCCTCACACATATCCTCTATGTGTGGTGCGGGACGAAGAATATCGGGTACCATAACGGGGTGCATGCCGCCCTTATATGCCGCTTCTATACCGCTGAAACTATCCTCAAGAACCATACAATCCTTGGGGTCAACTCCAACCTTTTGTGCAGCAATAAGGAATATTTCCGGGTCTGGTTTGCTCTTTGTTACGTCGTCACCGGATATTACGGCATCAAATCTGTCGGTAAGACCCGATACTTCCAAATAAAAATCCGCTGTAAATTTTTCGGAAGAGGTGGCTACAGCCTTTTTTATGCCCTTGCTGTCAAGATAATCAAGTAATTCAATAAGTCCGGGTTTTAATTTTATACCGTTTTCCTTAATGATTGCATTTGAAAGAGCGAGTCTTTCTTTCCGTATTTCATAGAATGGGAAACCTATACCGAAATGCTCTTCGCATATCTGTTTTCCAAGCTCGGCAGTTTTTCCCAAAAGGGATATGAGCAGAGGCTCATGTACCTCATAGCCGAATTTTTTTGCGCTGGGATACCATGTTTCCATATACAGACGCTCGGTATCGAACATCAGTCCGTCCATGTCGAAAAGAACAGCTTTTATACCGTTGTTATCAAGAAAATCCTTCACTTTGAATTCTCCTCTTATTTTATTCTTGTTGCGATGATTTCTACACCTTCAGGATCGCCTTCGAAGGTGAAGAACACCGTTTTCTTTGTGTCGTCTCTGGTGGTTTTTACGGGAGCCCCGTTTATTTGCACCTCGCAGGAATGGGGAAAATAAAGTCTGCATGGACAAAGGGAGTCCTTGATTGAGCAGGCTTTAAAAGACAAGCCTTTGGAGTGTACGGCAAGGTCGCTTATCTTTGCGCCTATCGCTATTACTGCAAGGTCGTCGTCCTTCTTTTCCTCTATATCGTAGAAGAATCCGCATTCGCCCGCATGGAGCACCTTTTCTGTTTCCACCGTAAGATCTTGACTAAAAAGGTCTACAAGGGTGCCTTTTACGGTCAAGGGGTCACCGTCATTTTTGATTTTTACGGCTCTGTATTCTCCTCTGATAATTGAGAAGTAGTCTTTTTTATTAAAGGTTATACCGCGCTTTTCTGCCGCAGTAAGGAGCGCTTTTGTTACCATCTGTCTGTAGTCGGGTTCTCTTGCCGTAAGTATGGAATTTGCAGGAATATATACGAAAATTCCGTCGCCTACTTCGTGCATAAACTCGGTTACCGAGCGCTGGGTCAGATTCTCACCTGTAACGGCTTTTCTGCGGACGGGGGTACGTTGTTTTGTTCGGTCTATACCTACCGTATCGAGCAAGTGATTAAGGGGTGATGGGTGTACTGTTCTGCCCACATTCCACCATTCGGAAGCGTTGTCAAATGAGTCTCTTTCATCTCCCACATACATCAAGACACCGCCGGAACGGACCCATGCGTTCAGAGCATAGTGGAGTTCGTGATTTGAGGGTTTAAAATAGTCGTAGCTAAGTATAAGTACGTTATAGTCGTTAAGATAATCGTAGGTCCTGCATATGTTTTCCGCGGGAATAGGCTTTGCGTTTATTCCCATATCCAGGAAGGGCATGGCAAGGCCGAAAAATGATGATGCGTATTCTATATCTTCTCCATAAGCGGTAGCATAACTGTCGTTTAGGGGGAATTTTTTATGAAAGAGGTATGAATCTCCTGTTATAATACCGATGGCATTATCGTCCGAGCCTTCCCATCTGAAGTTATCCTTTTTAATATGAGTAAAGGCTTCCGAGCAAACCTCGTATACCGAGGTTAAGGGAGATGCGTTTCTGTAAGGTATTTTGCCATAGAACTCTTCGGGGGAAATCATGGCTGCGTGCTTGTCAATTTTGGGGGTCATCATTGCCGCTACAAGATTATTGCGGAAGCTTTCGGTGCTTTCCTCGCCAAGTATAGGCAAATTATCCGAAGAAACGGCATGAGGGAGCCATATGGTTTTATCGGTGTTTGTCGTAAGTTCTCCCATGTATCCGTATTCAAGAAGAGCAGTTTCAAAATCTCTGTGCTCTTTTATACCGTCTACTATTACTCTTTTATGTGATAGGGATGTGGCCGGATCAATTATGAATCCGTCTATGAAAGGAACTGACGATACGGTGGCGGCAGGGGAGATAAGGGATGCTCTGTAGTTGCTTATTAGTCCGCCCAGTTCAAGATATATTGATACGGTCTTACCGTTTCTTGTTGCTTTGGGATGATTTTTTATAAGGGTGGAGAGTAGGCGTATTGAGCGTTTTATTATTTCCTGCTTGAGCTTTGCCGCCTTGTAACGTGTGTCAACGGTTTTGTTCAGAGGTTCCCAGGGGGATTTATAGTAAAGCTCCCACTCTCTTTTAAAGGAGTCGGAGTATCCTGCATCGGATGAAAAATTAGGCTCCGTAATTACTATGGCGTCAACCTTTGCCAGAAGAGTTTCAATCTTTCTGAAAAGGAACTGTACGTAGCTTACGGTGGGAATTATGTATGGGGTGTTGGGGCCGTAGAGTATGGGATTGCCGTTTTCGTCGGTCTGTATTTCTTCCGTATGAGAAATGTCGTCGTATCTGCCGTCCAGGTATTCGGGGAACACGCATCTGGAAAGACTTACGGAAAGAAAAATACCGTAACCTCTCTGTATATTTTCCTCAATCTCCTTGCGGATGTTTTTTGAGTGCAGATTCACGGTAGCGAAGTCGGAGGAATATTCGGTTTTGCCAGGGTTTTTATCCGAAAAAGTCATGCGCGCATCTCCTTTGTATTTGCGGGGAATTGGTTTTATAGCATACCATACCGTTATTACTTTAGCATATTTGCCCTCTTCTTTCAAGTGTTTTACTTGTTTTATCATAAATTCGTTGAAAAAATATGCTATCATGTAGTATATCATACAAAAAGGACTTGCTTATGAATACTAAAAATATAAAAGGCTGTATATTTGACTTGGACGGAACCCTCCTCGATACCCTTGAGGATATTCGAACAGCCGTAAACCATGTAATGGCAGAGAATAATCTTCCTCTTCTGGAAGGCGGCGCTCGTTTTGCGTCTTTTCTCGGTCACGGAAACAGAACTTTGCTTGATAAAGCTTTCGGTCACGTGCTTACAGACGAAGAATACGATCATATTGGCCCCAGCTTCCTTGCTGCTTATTCGGGGGATCCTGTCAGGTTGAGCAGACCATATGATGGGGTAGCTACTCTTTTGTCCAATCTAGTTGCTGCCGGTAAGAAAGTTGCTGTAATCTCAAATAAAAGGGATGAACTTACTCGCCCCATAGTTGAACACTTCTTTGGTAATATACCTTTTACCTTTGTTATGGGACAAAGAGAAGACTTTCCTCTAAAGCCCGACCCCTCGTCTGCCCTTCATGTCTCCTCTGTTATGGGGGTAAAACCCGAAGAGGTTGCATTTGTGGGAGACTCTTTCCAGGATGCACTTACCGCAAATAATGCAGGAATGATAGCCTGCTCGGTTTTGTGGGGATATCAGAAGGTTGATGAGATAACCTCCAAGGCTTCACCCGACATACTGATTGAAACCGTTGACCAATTAAGCGCTTTTCTTTTAGGAGAATAAATTCTGCAGAAACGGAGAATGGACGTGTCTATTACCTTTTCCATACATACCTTGGGTTGCAAGGTGAATTCATACGAATCGGGCGTTATGAGTGAGTGCTGTGAAAAGCAGGGCTTTGTTCGTGTGCCTTTCGGTGAAAAAGCGGATATATGTATAATAAACACTTGTGCTGTAACGGCTGAAAGCGGCCGAAAGAGCATGCAGTTTATCCGTAGGGCAAGAAAGGAAAACCCCGACTGTATAATAGTTGCGGCGGGATGCTTTACTCAGATAAGCGACGAGAAGAATTTTCAGGACGTTCAGATACTTTTAGGTAACCGTGAAAAGGGAAGAGTTGCCGAATTTATAAAAGAATATATGGCCACAGGTAATAGAATAAACAGGGTAGGAAGTGTAAAGGAAAGGCTTCCGTTTGAGGAGATGTGTGCCCTTAAAAACGAGCATACCAGAGCCTTCGTTAAAGTGGAGGACGGCTGTGATAATTTTTGCTCTTACTGCATAATTCCTTATGCCAGAGGACGCGTTTGTTCAAAGCCTCTTTCTCAGGCAGTTGAGGAGATATCGGCTTTGATTTCTTCAGGGTACAGAGAGGTTGTTCTTACGGGTATACATCTTGACAGCTACGGCAAAGACCTTGAAGATACAAATCTTTGTGACCTTATTGAGGCTGTTGATGCAATCCCCGGTATTGAAAGACTCCGTCTTGGCTCACTTGAACCTATGTTTATGAGTGAGAAAAACGTTGCAAGACTTGCTAAATGTAAGCACCTTTGTCCTCAATTCCATCTCTCTTTGCAGAGCGGATGCGATGCTACGTTAAAGAGAATGAACCGCCATTATACTTCATCCGAATTTATGAACGCGGTTCAAAGACTTAATGCCGCTTTTGGTTCGGAAACTGCCATAACTACCGACGTTATCGTTGGCTTTTGCGGAGAGACCGAGGAAGAGTTCCTTCAATCCTGCGAATTTGTAAAAAGCATCGGTTTTGCTAATATACATGTTTTTCCATTTTCTCCCAGAGAGGGAACAAGGGCGTACACTATGCCCAACCAGGTTCCTAACACGGAGAAGAGTAGCCGTGCCGTAATTATGGACGGCATAAAGAGGGTTTCAAAGGAAGCTTATCATTCCGCATTGGTTGGCACTAAGCAAACGGTTCTTGCAGAAACTTGCTCCCCTAAAGGTGATGGATACCTTGTTACGGGGCATACCCGTTCCTTCGTTCCCGTTGATGTAGAGTCATCCTTGCCCGTTTCTCCGTCGGATTTGATAGAAGTATCCGTGATTTCCTGTAATGAAGACGGTTGTAAAGGTGTTATCGCTTTACAGGTTTAAATTGGGAAATTTTCTGACTTTTCTTCGTTAAATGTTGACATCCTCTCAAGGGTATGTTATTATGTAGAGTATGAGATATTTATAATATTTTAGGAGGGAAGACTGTGGAAGAAAATACTGAGTATACGGGTATCAGCAAAAAGACACTTACGGTGGTTTACGTTATTCTTGCCGGGGTTTGCTGTCTTGCAGGTCTTTGTTTACATTCCTTCGGACTTTTTGCCGATGGCGTATTGACCCTGCTCTTTCTTTCTGATTTGCTTAAAGGTGAACGTGAAAAGTTTACGCCTTCCACCGTAATCTCCGCCGTTGGCTTGGTTTTGGGCGGGTATGCCGCAGTTGCGGGATTTTTTAACCTTTCCTCTACCATAGGTTATGCCGATGCGGCAGCAAGTATATATGTATTTCCTCTCTTTGCCCTCATCCTTCTGGCAAAGGTTGCCATCGTTGCTTTTTCGGAGGCTGGAAGCCACAATCGTGCAGATGCAGTGTTCGGCCTTATCGTTACGCTTTTGGTGCTTGTGGGAACCGTTGCGACATTTCTGGAAGGACATTATTTTGAACCCGCAGTGGCCGCATCAATCGGCGTTTACTCGGTATATAAAAGCATTAAAAGTATATTTAGACCCACAGAACACCCTAACCCTGAGCCCGAGGATGAAAAAGACGAGGGCTGACACATACATCAGAATTATTGAAAGGCAAATTACCCGATGTTTGGAAAAGATATAGGAATAGACCTGGGAACCGCCTCGGTTATTATTTATATAAGGGGCAAAGGCATTGTTTTAAGAGAACCCTCCGTTGTGTCCATTGATAGACAGACGGGCAAAATATTGAGAGTCGGTATGGAAGCTCAGGAAATGCTTGGCCGTACTCCTGAAAATATCATAGCTATAAGACCTCTTCGCGACGGCGTTATTTCGGATTATGAAACTACCGAGCGTATGCTTAAATATTTTATCCGAAAGGTAAACGGACGTTCTATCTTCCGTCCCCACGTTATAGTTTGCGTTCCTTCCGGAATAAACGAGGTTGAAGAGCGTGCAGTACGAGATGCGGCAATAAATGCGGGCGCACGTTCTGTTGAACTTATTGAGGAGCCCATGGCTGCAGCAATAGGTGCTGGTGTTGATATTATGCGTCCCAAGGGCGTTATGATAATAGATATTGGTGGCGGTACTGCCGACGTTGCTGTTATTTCTCTGGGTGACGTAGTTACCTCCGAGTCTGTAAAGGCTGCAGGAGATAAGTTTGACGAGTCTATTGTCAGATACGTAAGAAAGCGCTTTAATATTCTTATCGGTGAAAGAACGGCCGAAGAAATCAAGATAAAGATCGGCTGTCTTGCCCCCAGGCCCGAAAAGCTTTCCATGACCGTAAAGGGCAGATGCATAACCTCCGGTCTTCCTAAGGAATTTACCATAACTTCTGAGGATACAATGGAGGCTATGATGGATTGCGCTAATCAGATAATTGAGGCGGTGCATGATGTTTTGAGTCGTACCCCTCCCGAGCTTATATCCGATATTTCCAACGACGGTATCATAATGACGGGCGGAGGCGGTCTTATCTACGGCTTTAATAAGCTTATAGCTTCAAGAATGGGAATTCCCGTATACGTAGCCGAAGATGCTGTATCCTGCGTTGCAAAGGGTACTGGTGGTGCCCTGGATTATATAGACGGTATTTCGGGTATGAAGGTAAATTCTCCCAAGAAGAAGTTCCGTCTTAATGATATTTAAAAGCAGATAATTAGGAGCTGTTGTATTCCTACTACAACAGCTCTTTACCCTTATATTACATTTACGGAAGGTGTTTTATTTTGACACAGTACCAGCTCACACAACTTAATCTCGGACAGAGTCTTGATGATATTGCCAATATCGACCCTCGAGGCTACGGGGTATGTAAAATACTCTATCCTGCGGCAAGAGCATATACGGGGGAATCCCTTTGTATGAATGCTGCAAAAAAACTTTATAATACCCTTAAAAAGGGTGACCTCGTATACATAATGACAGGGTTTGTTCTTCGTCCTTACAAAAGAGCGGAGACCGACGGTATAGTAAGTGCTATGTTGCTCTGCAGAGCTCTTGTAAAGGCCTTTGGGGTAAAGCCCGTTGTATTTTGCCCCGAGGACAACCTCTTGGCTGTTGCTGAAATGGCCGAGTGTTTAGGTTTGCATCTTTATGACGATATAGAAGATTTGAAGGCAAATACAGAAGGTATGGGTGTTATCGTCTTTACAAAGGACGTCACTATGGCAGAAAAGCAGGCCGACGAGATAATTAAAGCAGCCGTACCTTCGGCTTTGATAAGCATAGAGTGCCCCGGCGCAAACAAAAAGGGCGTTTATCATAATGCCGTTGGTCTTGACGTTACCGACCTTGAGGCAAAGCAGGATGTTCTCTTTGATAAGCTTAAGGCTCTTGGCGTTCTCAATATTGCCATAGGAGACTTGGGTAACGAGATGGGCATGGGTGCCATATCTTCCCACCTTGAACAGTACATTCCTTATGCCGCAGAAGGCAGATGCAGATGCGGCTGTGAAGGTGGATTGGCTGCAAGAACCGCAACAGATAACATTATAACCGCTACCGTTTCCGACTGGGGCTGTTACGCTATGATAGCTGCCATTGCGTTCCTTGCTGAAAACTTGGATGTTATGCATACCCCCGAGATTGAAGAGACAGCTCTCCGTACCGCCTGCAAGAACGGTATGATAGATATGATGGGAGATATGATTCCCGCTATCGACGGTTTCGATCTTGAAATGAATAAGACTATAGTTTCTCTTATGAGACAGACAGTAAAAAGTACCCTTTCTCTTACAACCACTTGCTGTACCTGGTTTGAAAAGGTAAATGAACTGGGATTCTTTGAGAATGAAAGCAAGTGAACTTAAGTTTTTGCCCTGCGGAGACTCTGCTCTTACGGTACAGTTTTCAGAGAGCATGAGCACCGAGGTTAATGCCCGTATCCGCCATTTTTCTGCTCAAGTGGAAAAGGGCAGGGTAAGAGGTGCAACTGAGTGTGTGCCTACATTTTGCTCCGCTACGGTATATTTCGACCCTTCCGTGACCGATTACCGAAGGATCGAAAGGGCAGTTAAAAGAATAAATTCCTCATATAAAGCCGACGGTCAAAAGAAGGGGAGAGTGTTTCTCATTCCAGTTTGCTACGAAGGTGAATTTGCTCCCGATATGGCAGACCTTTGCCAGCATTCGGGCCTTACCGAGGAAGAGATAATAGCTATACATACCGGACGAGATTACCTTATATACATGCTGGGCTTTTTGCCCGGTTTTCCCTATCTTGGGGGTATGGACGGAAGAATTTCAATGCCCCGTCTTAAATCTCCCCGCACCCGTATTCCTGCGGGCGCAGTAGGTATAGGTGGAGAGCAGACTGGAATATATCCCATAGCCTCTCCGGGTGGTTGGCGACTTATCGGCCAAACCCCCATTCGTCCCTATGATCCCGAAAGAGAAGAACCTATTCTCTATAAGGCGGGAGATTATATAAGATTCGTTCCCATTGATATGGAAGAATATAAAAGAATAGAAGCGGACGTTGAAAATGGCTGTTGGCTTCCCGAAATAAGGGAGGTGGATGTATGAGCATGACCGTTATTTCTGCAGGACCTCTGTCCACTATTCAGGATAAGGGCAGATTTGGATATCTTCAGTACGGATTTTCTCCATCTGGAGCTATGGACCTGCCTGCTATGAGAATGGCAAACATTCTTGTAGGTAACACCCCTGATGATGGTGTTATAGAAATGACCCTTATGGGTATGGAAGTAAAGTTTGACTGCCGTTGTGTTATTGCCATTACGGGCGGAGATATGAGTCCCGTTCTTAACGGAGAGCTTTGTCCCGTATATCGTTCGGTAGAGGTTTGTGAAGGTGACGTTCTGAGTTTTAGCGTTGCCAAAAGCGGGTTAAGAACATATCTTGCCGTTGGTGGCGGATTTGACTTGCCGAGAGTAATGAACAGCCTGTCTACCAATCTGAAGTGTAAGATTGGTGGATTTAAGGGGCGTAAGCTTGAAGACGGCGACGTGATTCCATTTCGCCAAAGCTATGGTATTGACCTTTACGGTCAAAGGGTCTTGCCCGTTCATTCCATAACTACGGATGAAATTAATCTTCGCGTGGTTCTTGGACCCCAGAGTGATATGTTTACTCAAAAGGGAATAGATACCTTCCTGTCCTGCCCCTACCGTGTTACCGCCCAGTCTGACCGTATGGGTATAAGGCTTGACGGCGAAAGCATTGAAAGCTCCAATGGAGTCGATATTATTTCCGACGGTATTGCTACCGGATCGGTACAAATACCCGCGTCGGGCACTCCCATAATTCTAATGTCTGACAGACAGACTACCGGCGGTTATGCCAAAATAGCCACCGTCCTTTCTTCTGACCTTTCTATTCTTGCTCAGGCAAGAGAGGGAACAACGGTAAGATTTACTGCCGTTACCTTTAAAGAGGCAAGGAAAATACAGCTTCGCGCTCAAAGGTATTTTGACCGTATGGAACGGTATTTCTTGCTTGGCTTTAAATTTAAAGAAGACTATTACAATATAATCAAGGTGAAATAAATGGACTATTCAAAAGCTTCTCCTAAGGAGATCAGAGCACTTATAAAAGAGGGTAAGATAACCCATCAGACAAGTGGAATGTGCGACGGATACGCTCAAGGTAACCTGCTTGTTCTGCCCAAAGAGCAAGCGTACGATTTTCTTCTTTTCTGTCAGAGAAATCCCAAGGCCTGCCCTTTGCTTGAGGTTGGTGACGTTGGCTCCCGTAAGGTCAGGATTATGGCCGAAGATGGTGATATTGCCACTGATATACCCAAATACCGCTTGTGGGAAAACGGCGAATTAAAGGGCGAATATACCGATATTTCCGAACTCTGGAGAGATGATTTCGTATACTTCCTTATCGGATGCTCCTTCTCCTTTGAAAGCGAGCTTCTGGCTGCCGACGTGCCCGTAAGACATATTGAAGAGGGAAGAAACGTTCCTATGTATCTTACAAACATTGAATGTGAGCCTGCGGGAATATTCCACGGTAAGGTTGTTGTAAGTATGCGTCCTATGCCTGCAGATCAGGTAATAAAGGCTGTAAGCATCACATCGTCCATGCCCCGTGTTCATGGCGCCCCCATTCATATCGGTGACCCCGAAGCAATAGGCATAAAAGATATTAATACTCCCGATTTCGGTGATAGCGTTACTATAAAAGAGGGTGAGATTCCCGTATTCTGGTGCTGCGGCGTAACTCCCCAGTCTGCGGTAATGAGTACAAAACCCGCTATTGCCATATCTCACGCTCCCGGACATATGTTTATTACCGATGTAAAAAATTCAAAGCTTAAAGACTAAAGGGTGATATTTTATTATGTATACTGTTGACCTTAACTGTGACCTTGGCGAAAGCTTCGGCGCTTATGAAATCGGCAAGGATAAGGATATAATTCCTCTTATCTCTTCTGCAAACGTTGCCTGCGGATTTCACGCAGGTGATCCCTCTGTTATGAGCAGTACTGTGGCTCTTTGTAAGGCAAACGGCGTTTCCGTTGGAGCACATCCCGGATTTCCCGACCTTCAGGGCTTTGGCCGACGCAATATGAATATGTCACCCGCCGACGTAAAGGCTATGATGACCTATCAGATAGGTGCCCTTGATGCTTTTTGCCGCTCCGCAGGTGTTTCTCTTCGTCACGTAAAGCCCCATGGCGCTCTTTATAATATGGCGGCAAAGGACAAGGCTCTTGCAAAAGCCATATGCGAGGCTATATATGAATACGACAAAAATCTTATACTTATGGGGCTTTCGGGCAGCTGTATGCTTACCGAGGCTGAGGCTATGGGATTGCCTTACGCAGCAGAGGTGTTTGCGGACAGAGCCTATGAGGACGACGGTTCTTTGGTAGCAAGAACTAAGTCCGGCGCAATGATAACCGACGAAAATGAAGCAGTTGAAAGACTTGTTGGTATGATAAAGGATAAGAGAGTAAAGTCTATAAACGGCAACTGGATAGAGCTTTGCCCCCATTCTGTCTGCGTTCACGGTGATAGTGACAAGGCATTGCTTTTCGTTAAGAAAATAAAAGAAGCATTCGCAAAAGAAAATATAGTAGTTAAAGCACTTTGATAAAAAATGGGAACCGGAAAGGTTCCCATTTTTTTTACTCACCGTTGTGAAATTTCACAGCTGTCCGTTACTGTCTGTCTGAGATAAGCACGGCTCCGTTGTCAAGATTTCTGCCTTCTTCGCCTAAAAGAACCACGTAAAATCTGCAATAGATTCCGTCGGTTCCGTTGTTTTCGTTGTTATTATGGGTACCGTTATTTGTTCCCATATCCGTACTGTTGTTTGTTCCGTTGCCGCTATCCGAGCCGCTGTTGATGCCGTCGTTTACGCCGTCAGCTTCGTTGTTTCTTGAGTTATGGCCGGTGATTCCGTCGGTAACGTTCTTTGCCGCATTTCCGGCACCGTTAGCTATATCCTTTGCGGCGTCTCCAATACCGTTCGTTATATCTCTTGCGGCGTCACCAATTGCGTTTGCACCGTCTTTTACAGCGTCGCCTACGCCTTCAATAAGTCCTTTGCCCATTCCGACAAGACCGCTGAGATAGTTGACATAGCCACCCTCTTTAACCATCAAACAAAGGGTATCACCCGATTTATAAAGGGTTGCATCATTTGCTTCGGTCATGGATTCTCCGCCGCTGTAAGGTACGGCAAAGATGTGGATGGAGTTGTTTTTGAAGAATTCTTCGTCTATTGAGTTTACGGTTCCGTCGGAAAGAGCGCTGTACATGCCCTCTATATACCCTTTAAGAC
>JAZRLW010000235.1:0-2864 GCA_045647025.1 Eubacteriales bacterium | reverse complement strand
AGCGATAGCGTCACGGTGCTCGTCGTCGGTAAGGGTGGAGGCCTCGCCGGTGGTGCCTGCGATAACGAGAGCGTTGATGCCGCTGTCTATCTGCCAGTCAATAAGCTTACCGAACTGATCGTAGTTGATACCGTCCTCTGTAAAGGGGGTGATAAGGGCAGTTGCAATACCCTTGAAGATAGTCTTTTTCATATTTACTCCATTCTGCCCATAGGCACGAAAAAATTCAAAAAACAATTAAAAAAGCCGACAGCGGTCGGCAAACTCAAAAGCCCCGAAAAGGGCATTTTTTGATAGCTCTCCGCAAAATAAGCGACAGTCGGAGCGATATTATTCGCTCAAACCGGCACAGACGAGACCGCCGCCTGCCCTCGGCACCTGCCCCTTTCCTGCAAACAACGGGGGGTCAACCCTTTGGCATCTGCAGTACTTTTGGCACAATGCACCTCTACCGATAAAAAATTATAGCATAGGAAATTTATGATGTCAATATTTATTCTTCAAGAATTATGCTTTGTATTATAACAAATCAGGGAGAAATTTGCGCATCTGTACCCGACTGAACTAAAAGCGGGGAGAAAAGCTTTTTGTAAGTGATAAGATATTGGAACTCCTTTCCTTGTATGGTGATTTTTAGCAAAAATCTGTTTACATCGGAGTTATATTGGTGTATAATGTTTATGTAAAAGTATATTTTCTCCATAGGAGGTAATGATATGAAAAAAGTATTGTCTTTGTTGTTGATTTTTGCGTTGCTTATCGGAGCTTTAAGTGCTTTTCCCGTTGTCTTTGCCTCCGACACTCCATACAGCGGCGGCAGCGGCACGGAGGATGACCCTTATCTTATAAGTACGGAAGAGGATATAAAGGAGCTTTGCGATAACATCGAAAACGATCCCTCGTTGTACGGTACTAAGGTATATTATAAGCTTATGAATGACCTTACCGTAAACCATAATATGAGTCCTCTGTACGTCAGTGATTTTCTCGGTCCCAATGCGCTTATAAGAACACAATACAGTATCCGTAACACTTTTGATGTTGACTATGAGAACAGCAGCGCCAATAATGTAATTGAGATTGGAGACGGCCCTCGGTTTAACGACGTGGTAGGCGAGATCGGCCCTTTGACGGTTCTTGCGGATGACACGCATTATGCGTGGTCCGGGACATGTCTTCGGGATATTTCTTCCGTTTGTGTACATGCGGTTCTATGTGATACTTACGATTATTATAAGAATACAAGATTTGGCGGTTTTGAGAGCCACGGCAGCTATTTAGACGGATATTACTATTCGTGTCACAGCTATTTTTACTGCACGGCGGCATTTACAGGTGTTTTTGACGGAAACGGTCATACTCTTAGCATCGGCTCTGCAGGCTATCTTTTCGGTATAGTTGAAAACGGGGCAGAAATCAAAAATCTCAACGTACAAGGCTCTGTGGGCTCTCTTGCCTGGAGTATTGATGAGAGCTGTACGGTAAAGAGCTGTACCTTTGATATTGCTGCTCCTTCCAAAACAACTTATATGTCCCGTCATTATTATGATTATTTAATTCTCGGGGACCCGAATTGGGAAGACCGCATCTACAAAAAGGTATACGATACCGTTGAAGCGTTTGTTCCGGTGTCCAAGGGCTCGTTTATTGATTGCATAAACTACGGCTCTTGCAGTATAGACCCGAAATACGCAAATGCTTACAATTTCGTTGATCTGAGCGAAAGGAAAATTGCGGGTGATGGCGAGGAGTTTTATACCCGTGAAGAATACCTGACCGGTGCGGGGGATATGTCTGCCTTTGAGGGCTTTGATTTTGAAAGCACGTGGGTAATGAAGAACTCTTTGCCTGTACTGCGCTCGTCCCTTGAAACGGGAACGGGAGATATGAACTTTGACGGCGTATCAAACGGAATTGACGGAAATCTTTTGAAAAGATATGTTGCAGGCAAGCCTGTTTCCATTGAATTCGTGCATCCCGATGTCTGCGATATGAACCGCGACGGAGCATTGAATGCAATGGACTCCGCTTTACTTAAGAGAATGATGGTTGAATAGATAAATACTCTTGGGGGGCTGGTGCGAGTACTGCATCAGCCTCTTTATGTTTAGAGTGTGCTTTTAAAGCATCTTTACAACATAGTTATTTTAGTGTATAATGTATACGTAAAAGTATATTTTCTCCATAGGAGGTAAAGATATGAAAAAAGTATTATCTTTGTTGTTGATTTTTGCGTTGCTTATCGGAGCTTTAAGTGCTTTTCCTGTTGTCTTTGCCTCCGACACTCCATACAGCGGCGGCAGCGGAACGGAGGATGATCCTTATCTTATAAGTACCTCTGACGATATAAAAGAGCTTGCCGATTCCATAGAAACCGATCCTTCTCTTTGGAGCAAAAAGGTCTATTATAAACAGACGAACGATATTTACGTATATGATTATATCAGCCCGCTGTACTTAAACAGCGCCTTTGCACAGGGAGCTGACGAGTGGTCCGTGGAAGGTCCGAAAAATGCAGGAGACGAATATAACTGCTTCGTTGAAATCGCCTACCTCGAGTTTGTTTGGGACATTAACGGCTTTATAAGAAATGAATACGGAACCGCCGTCTCTTACAAGGATGACGATTATTCAAGGCAATTCTATGATTTCATTTCCGAGTACGGACCGTTATACGGCGAAATAAGGACCACTACAACTTACCCATACCTTATAATGGATACTCTGTCTATCACCAGATTGGATGATTTTTTTAAGCAGATATGTTTCCAGAGCGTAGATGAGCAGTCATACAGAGAATGGATAAGGAAGAAAACGTACAGAGAGGCAGCATTTTGCGGAGTATATGACGGAAACGGATACAC
>JAZRLW010000234.1:0-1822 GCA_045647025.1 Eubacteriales bacterium | reverse complement strand
ATCCTTCCAGCTCTTCGATGGGAAGGGGTGTGCTTTCCATGGGAGCCTTTATCCCCTTCTTTACCGCCTGAACAAGGCCTGCGGCGTGGCAGAATGTGTGATGAATACAGGGCTTTTCGCCATATTCCTCATACTGTGGACCACCTGCAAGGAGCTTTGCAAAGGTGCATCTTTTCATAAGCTCGGTATTTCTGTAAGAGGCCTCGGCAAATACGGGGTCTGCCTCCTTGGCAAATACGGCGTAAGCCTTACTGCAGCCGTCTGCGGTACGGCTTCCCCAATAGGACCACTTAAAGCTACGGGAGCCAAAGGAGTTGTCTATGCTTCCGTCGGGGTTGACGAACCAAAGGTGGTCTCGCATAACCTTCAGCATCTTCTCCCTTGCCTCGGGCGTGCCCTTTCTGTCGGCATAAAGGGTAAGGAGAGGTACGGTTTCTTCCCAGTTATATCCGATATCAACGGCTCTGCAGCCCTTGGGAGAGGTGAGGTCAACGGGGAAACCCTCGCCGAATATAAGGCCGTTTTCGGTAAGATGCTCCATCATGTTTTCAAAGAGGTCGTCGGCAAGGCCAAGATATCTTTCCTCCCCGAAATACTGACCCGCAACTATCATGCAGGCAGCGTTACCTGCGCGGTAGTTGATGTTGGCCGCATAGCCCGTACCCATATGGTCGTAGAGCCAGTCGCACATAAGGCGGATTCGGGATTCCCACTCTTTCTTTTCATCCTCGGTAAGGAGATGTCCAAACTCGTCAAGGGTGAGAAGCAGTAAAAGGGCGGAAAATACGGTGATTCCGTTCCAGGAACTGCTTCCGCCGTTTATAAGACTGCCGTTGGGGCAGAGGTTGTTTTTGTGAGCCTTAAAGAGAAGCTTTGCGGCGGTGAGATACTTATCCTCCCCCGTTATCTCATAGGCAAGCATAAAGGGATATATGGCGTTATCGTCGCGTCCATGTACACGGCGGCAGGAAGGACAGTAAAATCCGCAGTCCTCCTCAACGGTACCCTTTACTACTATCATATTCTCGTAAAGACCCTCGCACCATTCAAGAAAAAGGTCCTTATATATGTTTTCATTCCGCATGGCGGTCATCTTCTTTCATTCTTTATTCAGTAAAGTATATCACATTTTCCCCTTAAAGTCAAGAATAACCGAACAAATTAGGGAATATCTTGACAAACGGAAAATTATGAAGTATAATATGTTGAAAGTTAATCTCATACATAAAGGAGAAATTCAAATGGAATTTGAAAAAGTTGTACTTTTCGACGGCACCAATCTGGATAGCTGGACAAAGAAAAAGGACGGTTCTCCCGCCGAATGGATTATCGGTGAGGACGGCGCTATGACCGTTAATAACGGTGACATAGTATCCACCCAGACCTTTAAGGATGCTCACATTCACGTTGAGTTCTGGCTCCCCTATATGCCCGAGTGCAAGGGTCAGGCAAGAGCAAACAGCGGCGTGTATATCCACGGCTGTTACGAGCTTCAGGTTCTTGATTCATACGGGATTGAGGAACTTCATCCCTATGACTGCGGCGGCATCTATACCCTTTATCCGCCGAGAGTAAACGCATGCAAACCACCTCTCGAATGGCAGACCTACGATATCTATTTCCGTGCGCCCCGTTACGATGAGGAAGGCAAAATAACAGAAGCAGCACGTGCTACCATTCTTCAGAACGGTCAGGTTATCCAGAATAATATTATCCTGTACAACAGCACCCCCGGTGGTGTGAACGGAATCACCAAAGAAGGCCCCTTGATGCTGCAGGATCACTGGTGTCCGGTAAAATTCAGAAACATCTGGATTGAAAC
>JAZRLW010000233.1:0-7083 GCA_045647025.1 Eubacteriales bacterium | reverse complement strand
GACACCTTCCGCTACAACGGGGTTAACGCCGAGGACATAAATAAATGTATGTACCTGATGGACTATTACTACGCAAGCTTTAACACCTCCGGCGGCACTCCCTCAAATGGCTTAGCTACCAGCACGCCGTCAAGGGATATGATGCAGACGGCCAGGTAGGGTTGCCGCTTGATTCGGCGTAAGAAAGGAGAAAACTATGGAAAAACAAATCTACAAATTCGACCTTGACCTGAGGGATGCCCACGGGGGCGTGTGTATTAACGTTTCCCGTGGCGACACCCACAGACGTCTGGTCATAGGCTTTCATCAGGACGGCCGCCCCTACCCTCTGCCTTCGGGCTGTAGGGCGGTGCTTCTGGGTAAAAAGGCCGACGGCACTCTGCTTTATAACGATTGCCCCTTGGAGGGGAACACCGTAATCTACGATATGACCTCCCAGACCACCGCGGAGGCGGGGCTTCTGGAGTGCTCGGTAAGAATATACGACTCTGAGGATATGGGCATCCTCACTTCCCCCATATTTGAGGTAAGGGTGCTTGAGTGCCCCAATGAGGATTCGGCCATTGAGTCGGGCGACCAGTTTACTGCCCTTTCAAGGGCCATATTCGACACCCACGCCCTCATGGACGCCACCGAGGAGGTTCGTTCCTCCACCCTTGCCATAAAGGAAGAGGTGGAAGAAAAACTCCAAAACGGGGACTTTATAGGCCCCAAGGGGGATAAGGGTGACAAGGGAGACACGGGAAGCGTGGGAAACTGCGTGCCAAAGACCTCCACCATGACCCAGCCCGTTGGGGTTGACAAAAACGGACAGCTCTGGTCGGAGGGGATTCCCGAAACCTACCTCACCGAGGCCCATATTGGGCAGTCGGTGGCCTCTCTTGGAGAGGACGGCCTCGTGCCTTCTGCCCAGCTTCCCTTTATACCTGCGTCAAGTAAGTCCCTTGATATAACCCTTCCCGCCGCAGGCTGGAGCGCTACCGCACCCTATACCCAAACCCTGACCGCAACGGGAGTCAGGGCTGACAGCAACGGCCTTATAGGTGTTGCATCCACCGCTTCCGCTGAGCAGAGAAGAGCGGCAAGAGAAGGCATCATCTCCCTTTCTTCCCAGATGGATGGGCAGATAACTGTGGTGGCCGACGGCTATAAGCCTGCGGTTGATATTCCCGTAACCCTTGTTATATTGGGTTAGAAAGGAGTAAAAAAATGCCTATATTATCATATTTTCCCTCGGGAGGCGGGGGCGAAGTCACCGTGACCTTGCCCACCGTTCCTTCCCAGGACGGGGAACTTGTTTATACCGGGGAGAATCAGGCTCCCACCTGGAAGGACTACGACCCTGAAAAGCTTACCATTGGCGGGGTAACGTCCTCCATCGATACGGGAAGCTATTACGCCATCTTTACCCCAAAGTCAGGATACTGCTGGAATGACCTTTCCGTAGAGCCCCGACAGGTTCTCTGGACTATAAAGAAGGCGGAGGGTCGAGCTACGGCAAGTGTGTTAAGCGTTTCACTTGACACTGTGTCAAACAAGACCTCCTCCTTCACTGTGGCAAGACTGGGTGACGGCACCATAACGGCCAAGTCTTCAAATACATCCGTGGCTACCGTTTCTGTCAGCGGAAGCACCGTGACAGTCACCTCGAAGGGGGTGGGCACGGCTGTTATTACCGTTTCGGTAGCCGAGGGTACAAACCACACCGCCGCTGCGAATATTATGGTGGACGTAACCTGCGTAAACGTGTGGAAGAAGTACTCTGTTTCCAGCCAAACCGAATATGATCTTTACGTTCCCTCAAAGGGCGTGTCCCTTTCCGTAATCAAAGAGGAATGTGAAGACGACGAGGAGTACGCAGCGGATAATTGTGATACCGAGCATAAGTACGGCACCCCCTACTATGCGTATTACGGTAGTATATCCGTTAGTTCTTCCGGTGAGATCGTTTTGGACTCTTCTGTGTCTTATCAAAGCGCAAGCTACGTCAAATACGTGAATAATCCCGACATTAATTACTACGTTGGTGGCAGAGATGGCACAACTCTCTACCTTTTCGAACTTTCGGTTGTTCCTGTGGACAAACCCGTTAAGGGCAACTATATTGCCACCGTGACCTCGATTAACCCAAATACCTATCCCTCCAACGGTGTGCATACCGACGGATATTGGTACGTCAAGCAGTAAGGGGTGTTGAAAATGGAGATTCTTTACACCCTTCTGGGCGGGGCGGCTTCGGCCGCCCTTGTGTCGGGGGTATTCACCCTTATACAGTTTTTTGTGAGCCGCAAGGATAAAAAAGATTCCCACGAGGACGTGCAGACCAAGGCCTTGAGGTATCTGATGCTATACATTATTCAGTCAAGATGCGAGGAGTATATCAGACGGGGAAGTATTACCCTTCAGGAGAGGCGAAGCCTCCACCATTGGCACGACCTTTACCATAACGGATTGGGAGGCAACGGGGATGCGGACCTGCTTATGGAAGAGATAGACAGCCTGCCCCACGTAGATTAAGGAGAAGAAATATGAAGATAAAGAAATATTCAACCCCACATTCTTTCAAAGACCGTAAGGGATACGTTCCCGATATGATAGTCCTCCACAATACGGGGAACAAAAGAATATCCTCGGCCCACTATTGGTTTCTCGACCCTGACTCTTTTGTGTCGGCCCACTTCCTTGTGGGCCTTGACGGGGAGATAAGACAGTATGTTGACCTGAAGGACGGGGCCTTTTGTAACGGCACTTCCCAATCAAAGACACAAAAGTCTTACTACCGTAACGCCTTAAGCCCCATTGTGTCCTCCCGACCCCATAATTGCAACTACTACACCGTTGCTATTGAGTGCGTGGGTGATTGCGGCGACGGCCTTACAAAGGAGCAGCTGTTGGCGGTGGCGGAGCTTATAAAGCATATTAACAAGGAGCTCAGGCGCCTGTATAACGCCACCGTTCCCCTTGACTCGGAGCATATCGTCCGCCACTGTGATATAAACCCAAAAAACAAGTCAACCTGCGGCAAAAACATCTCTGTGGCAGAGATAATCACTCGGATTAAAAAGGATGCCGAGCCGCCCGCCGTCCGCCCCGCAAAGCCCCTCAAGCCCCTGAAACCAAGACCCGTCTGCAATCAGACGGACAGAAAAGCTATAATAAAGGAGAACTAAAATGGATATCTTAACAGAATTTATTTCCCAGTACGGGACGGTAATACTTTATACCCTTATCACCGCAATCGCAGGATTTTGCGGCGCCGCGGTCAAAAGGCTCTATACCAAATACGTCAACGATAAGACCAAAAAGGCGGTGGCCAAGACCATTGTTATGGCGGTGCAGCAGCTCTATCACGATTTAAGCGGCCCCGAGCGTCTGGATATCGCCCTTGCGTCAATGTCCGAGATGCTTGCCCAAAAGGGCATATCCATTTCGGAGCTTGAAATGCGCCTTCTCATCGAGGCCGCCGTGGGCGAGTTTAAGAACGTCTTTAACCGCACCGATGGCGAAGAAAAGGAAGCAGATCCAAGCAACGGATAGGAGAACGAATATGCCACTGCGTGACACAACAAGACTAATCAAGGACGGGGGCGGCTCTTTTCTCACTTGACAAGAAATATGGTGTGTGGTATACTGTTTATAAAAGGTAGAGGGCTGAAACCCTATAAAACAGCAGGGGAAACCCAATGAATATTCGCAAGTTGAAATACAGAAAGTGCCCAAACTGTAAAGAACGAAGTTTGGATATTTTTGCATATATGGCCACATGTCCTCACTGTAAAGCGACTTGCAATCCCAACAGAATGGGGCAGTTTGTATATGGGATATTCTTCTTTGTAGCGCTAATC
This sequence comes from Eubacteriales bacterium, assembly GCA_045647025.1. Taxonomy (GTDB): domain Bacteria; phylum Bacillota; class Clostridia; order Oscillospirales; family UBA644; genus JAZQLP01. Next base: position 3,238 of record JAZRLW010000233.1, on the reverse strand, counting down.
GTTGCAGATATTATTCTAAAAGGTATACCCTATTGGTTTTGCGTACTTTGGGCCATTATGTTTGGTGTAAGCATTATATTTTTTGAACCTTTAGAGGAAGTCAAGGATAAGGATAAGTAATAATCTTCGGCTATATAGTAGAAAGGAGTAATGTTATGTTTGATATGTGGGAACTCATTTTGATCAATCAGCATTCTCAAGGGTTGAAGGATACCGAGGAACTTTGCCGGTGGTTTTCCGAGAAAGACGAAGAATGGCAGAAAGAAGCCGTAATATCGCTTCTTTTACTTGTGGGACAGAGTCACCCTCAAAAAGAAGAACTGTTGGCCGCAATAGATATATCTCCTGTAAAAAAGACGTCTACTGCAGTGGTCATGCTTACAAATCCCCGAAAAGATTATTTGAAGTATGGATATGAGCTGAAAAAGCTGTCCGGCAAAGAACTGAAAAACGCCTGGGTAATTCTCCTTAACCTTTTGAAAATAGCCGATACCCGTCGCCGAGAGTCGGAAGATCCCGCAACCTGCAATCATTGGTGGCATAAGGATTTGAGTAATCCTAAATACATAAAACGTTTGCTTAAAGGACTGGAATAAAAATGACGCATAAGCTAAAGGAGAACAGCAATGATCTGCCAAAATGAACTGTTTGATATTAGTTTCTCTCTATCTCTTATTCGCGGAGATATTGAAAATGGTTGCAATATAGCTGTTGTTGATAGTATTATTGCACTGCTGAAAGAGAACGATATAAAAAATAACGACGTAAGAAGAGCCCTCGGCTCTGTTCTCGGATTAAGTGAGCTGTGGGAGTTTGTTAAGAGAGAAAACTACTATGTGAGAACGGTGGTTTTGGATATAGACAGTCAAAAGCTTGTTTGTTACTTGGAACATTTAAGGCAGTTATTGAATGACGGTGCCTTTACGCAGGGATATGATTTTGCCGATGCGCTTCATGTATTGCCAGACATGATGGCTATGCATAAAGGCAAGATCCCAAAAGCATTTTACAGCGTATATTTGAAAAAGTACAACAAGAAATGGAAGCAAAAAATACGGTAAAAGATACAGAGATATGCCGCCGTCCTTCGGAGCGGCGGCTTCTTTATTCTGTTTGCCGTTCCCCGAACAGCCCTGCCTGCGCAGGGCTGTTTTTTTGCCCCGTGGGGCAAGAAAAACCATACCGCCCCGGCGGGATGGGGTCGGGGGAATGGTGGGCGCTGTTCACCTTTTCGTCTTTTATTAGTCTATTTTTTGTCGATTTCGGGTGATATAATTCTCTGCGTAATGACGTTATATATTATAAGGAAAGGACGTGGAGTGTATGGCCGCGAAGAGCAGAAACGTGGACATGATAAACGGTCCTCTTATAAAGAATCTCTTTATCTTTACTATGCCCTTGGTTTTTTCCGCGCTGTTGCAGATTTTTTATAACGCCGCTGACATGATAGTTATCGGTAACTTTTCGGTAAAGACAGGCTCTGTTGCCGCCATAGGTGCCACAGGCTCCATTACCAACCTTATCATAGGCCTCTTTATCGGCCTTTCCACGGGTGTAAACGTGGTTTCGGCCAAGTATTTCGGTCAGAAGAACAAGGAGGGGCTTTCTTACGTCACCCATACCTCTATCGCTATCAGTCTTGTTGGCGGTGTTGTGTTGGGTATAATCGGCGTGGTTTTTGCCCGCCCAATGCTTACAATGATAAACGTGGACGCCAACATAATGGATCAGGCCGTCCTTTATATGCAGATAATCTTTGCAGGGCTTCCCGCACAGCTTGTGTATAACTTCGGTGCCGCCCTTCTCCGTTCAATAGGGGAGACCAAGCGGCCCATGTACTACCTTATGGTGTCGGGTCTTGTAAACCTCCTCCTCAACCTCCTCTTCGTTATCGTTTGCAAAATGGACGTTGAGGGCGTTGCCCTTGCCACGGTGGTCAGCCAGATCCTTTCCGCCCTTCTTGTAATGGTCTGCCTTTCTCGTGTGGAAGGGGATAGCCGCTTTGTTTTAAAGAAGCTTGGCATAAAGAAAAGGGAGCTTTTCAGTATCGTCAGATACGGCCTCCCCGCGGGTATACAGCAATCCCTCTTTACCTTCTCCCACGTTATTCTTCAGTCGGAGATAAACTCCTACGGCGAGGGTGCTACGGCAGGAAACGCCGCCGCAAACAACCTTGAAAACTTCGTCTACATGGCCCTTGCGCAGTTCAGCGTGGCGGCCCTTACCTTTGTTAGCCAGAACCTTGGCGCGGGCAACTATCCCCGCGTTAAGAAGGTTGTCCGCACCTGCATGACCCTTGTTGGAACACTGGGCTTTGGTCTTGGTGTGGTCAGCGTTCTTTTCAGAGACCCCCTTCTCAAGATATATCTCCCCAACGACCCCGAGGGTCTGGAGTACGGTAAGATACGCTTTACTCTTGTGGCACTTACCGACTACTTCCTCATAATGCACGACATTTTCGTGGGCGCCCTCAGAGCTATGGGATATTCGGTAACCTGCATGATAATATCGGTGGCTGTCATCTGCGGCTCCCGTATTTTGTGGCTCTACACCTTTTATGCTATGGCGCCGACCATTACAATGCTTTATATAGCTTATCCCTTGTCCTGGATATTGGCATTCCTTGCCCAGTGGGTGGCATACAAGATAGTCGCCAAGAAAAAACTCAATCCCTTAGGAGGTCCCGTCAATGGCTAAAACCCAGCGCCGTATTGATATGATAAACGGCCCCTTGACAAAAAATATAATAATATTCACCATACCCCTTATTCTGTCCGCCCTTCTTCAGCACCTTTACCACGCGGCGGATATGGTTATTCTGGGGCAGTTCTCCTCCGTAACCAACGGCGTTGCGGCTGTTGGTGCCACCAACTCCCTCAGCAATCTGATAATTAACGTCTTTCTCGGCCTTGCTGTTGGTGTTAACGTGGTTGCATCCCGTAACTTCGGTAAGCAGGACATGAAGGGTATGCGCAATATCGTTCATACCGCAGTATCGGTCAGCGTTATCGGCGGTATTATTTTGTCGGTGCTGAGTATAGTATTCGCCCGCCCCATCCTCGTTCTTATGGACACTCCCGAGGAGATTCTGGACCTGTCCGTCCTCTATATGCGAATATACTTTGCAGGCCTTCCCGCCCAGATGCTTTATAACTTCGGTGCGGCTATTCTTCGTTCCATAGGTGAGACTAAAAAGCCCCTTTATATACTCACCTTTTCGGGCCTTATAAACGTGGCC
>JAZRLW010000232.1:0-2340 GCA_045647025.1 Eubacteriales bacterium | reverse complement strand
ACATGGCTACGATCCGACTTGTTATCTGAACTACGGAATCCTCTTCTATTTCATGAGCGTACTTATCAAAAGTCTTGGAGAATAGAAGAACTTCAATATTTCCGGTCAAGTCCTGAACTTGCATTATGCCCATCATGGTCTCGCTCTTGGTCATCTTTTTAGTGAATTTTGAAACGATACCTATAATGCTGACACGTGAATTGTTTTTGTACATATCATCGCTGTTCAGGTCTGCAACTGTGGGAAGATCCCGCTCCGCGATTATTTCTGCGTACTCTTTCATGGGGTGGTCGGAAAGATATACACCTGCTATTTCCTTTTCATAGGAAAGCTTCAACTTTTTTGGATATTCTTCAACGTCTGGGTACTCGAAATTATCCTGCTGTTCCTCTTCCATACCTCCAAAGAGAGACATCTGGCCTTCCCTTTCCTGCTTGATTACAACCTGAAGAGCCTTTTTGACTTCAGGGTATGCTATTTCAAGCTGTCTGCGCTTCAATCCAAAGCTGTCAAATGCACCACACTTAATAAGACATTCTACCGACCTGGAATCGAGATCATGAGAAGAAAGCATTCTCTTACAGAAATCGTAGAAATTGAGGAAGGGCCCCGCAACCGCGCGCTCTTCGATGATTGCGTCAACCACGTTTTTACCCATACCCTTAAGACCGATAAGACCAAATCGTATACCATTCTCTTCAACAGAGAACACGCTTTCGGACTTGTTAACGTCGGGAGGTAACATATCTATGTTATGACCCTGGCAAGCAACTATATAACCTACCATCTTGTCCGGCTTTGTAACTACAGAAGTAAGCAATGCCGCCATATATTCCTTTTTATGGTGGCACATAAGATAGGCTGTATAGTATGATACAAACGCGTATGCCGCCGCATGGGATTTGTTAAACGCATACTGTGCAAACTTGACCATTTCGTCAAAGATCTGGTCTGCAATTTCGGCAGGAACTCCGTTGCGGACAGATCCGGGAACTTCAATGCTTCCGTCAGCGGCAAGTTTGCCGTTGATAAAGTATTCTCGCTCCTGCTTCATTACGTCTATTTTTTTCTTACCCATAGCTCGGCGCACAAGGTCTGCTCGGCCGTAAGAATATCCCGCGAGGGTTCTTACGATTTCCATAACCTGCTCCTGATATACCATACAGCCGTAGGTAACGCTCAGAATATTTTTCAGTAACGGATGCTTATACGTTACTTTTTCGGGATGGAAACTGTTATCTACATATGTAGGTATAGAATCCATCGGGCCAGGTCGATAAAGAGATATTACAGCGGTGATATCTTCCAAGCTTTTGGGGTGAAGCTGCATAAGTACACTCTTCATACCGCCGCTTTCAAGCTGGAATACGCCTTCAGTCTTGCCCTGAGAGAGCATGTCAAAGGTCTCTTTATCCTCGTAATTAATATTTTCAATAAGAAATCCGGGCTGTTGACGTCTGATAAGCTTGCAGGCATCTTCTATAACGGTAAGGTTTCTAAGACCCAAAAAGTCCATTTTAACCAAACCGATACGCTCAGTGGTTACCATGTCAAACTGAATAACGGCCATACCTTCATTTATACCCAATGGTGCATAAGTGTAGGTAGGATCTTCCGTGATAACAACACCCGCAGCATGAACTGACGTATGACGGGGAGAGTTTTCAATGCTTTCGCACATATCTAAAAGCTCTCTAATCTCATTGTCCGTTTCATACATGCTTTTCAGCTCCGGAACAGCTTCAATACTCTCCTTGATATTCATTTTCTCGGGGATGAGCTTAGCTACAGCATTAGCTGTCTGAAGGGGTATGCCCAGAGCTCTTGAAACGTCCTTTACGGCCATTTTAGCCTTCATTGTACCGAATGTTATTATCTGCGCAACGTTCTGTTCGCCGTATTTACGTTTTACGTATTCAATAACCTCGCCACGTCGTTCGGTACAGATATCTATATCAAAGTCGGGCATTGATATACGTTCAGGATTAAGAAATCTCTCAAAAATCAGTGCAAAACGTATAGGTTCAATGTTGGTTATTTTCAGACAGTATGCAACCATACTACCAGCACCCGAGCCTCGTCCTGGGCCTATGGGAATACCATGGTCTTTTGCAAATTTAATAAAGTCCCAAACTATGAGATAATAGTCAACGAAGCCCATCTGGTTAATAACCGACAGCTCGTAGTTAAGTCTGTCTATTCTCTCCTGGGTGCGCTCTTCGGGTTTATACCTATATTCAAAGCCTTCAAAAGCCATTTTTCTGAAATACTCATAGTGAGAAAGGCCGTCTGTCCACTTAAAGTCTGGGAGAATGTACTTAACCTTTTCCGTACCGTCAA
>JAZRLW010000231.1:0-5313 GCA_045647025.1 Eubacteriales bacterium | reverse complement strand
GGTATCGGCAACTGTATTCTCGGTTATGCAGATCAGCTTCCTGCTGCAAAGCCCAGAAAAGAAGGATTTTCGATTATAATTGAATAAAAAAACAAGGCACCCTTCGGGGTGCCTTTACTGTTGCTATATTATATTTTCAATCCGCCATGCTCTATCAAATAGGGCAACTGCTCTCTGGGGCCGTGGGCGATATCGGGAGTTATATAGGGGGCAGAAAGCACCGTATAGGTCTCAAAGGTGCCATCGGTATTAAACTCAAATATTCTGCCGCCGCGGGTGTCGTCCCTGCCGTAGCAGGTGTAGCCCACAGAGGCGTCAAGGGTAAGCTTTATACCGCAGTATTCACCCTCCATATTACTTTCGTGGGTGTGCCCCGAAGCGATTACCTTTATATCTCCCCTCTGAAAAACGGTGGAGAAAAGTCCCGAGTTAAAGATACCCAGTTTCAGCCTTTCCTCGGCAACACCCTTAAGCCCAAGCTCTTCGGGATTGTCCTTAACAAGCTGCATTTCGTGGGGTGCTATATGTACCACCATCATTCCGGGGATCTTCTTCCCTGCATACTCTTCAAGCTCGCAGGAGCTCTTCCAATACCACATCTGCTGGGTAAATCTCACCACGTCGCGGTTATTGGAGGGGGCGGGTCTTACCTTGGGCAGAACCTTGGGATAGGTCTTTCCGTGGAGGGCAATAAGCTGTGTATGGGTTTCCCAGGTGCCGCAATCAAGTCCCCAGATATTAAGGGCGATCTCCTTACCCTCGTTATCCCATATGGGAAGAACGAAGTTTGTAACACCGTCCACCTCAGGGTCTGTGTGCTTTGACACGCAGTGGGGAAACTTCTCATATTCAAGCTGCTGAAGCAGGTCATCAAGTGGGGGATCGTGGTCGTGATTACCGTAAACGTGAGCCCAGGGAATATTCCTCTTTTCCATGGGAGAGGCGAAATACTCAAGATATGCGTACATCTCCTCGGGTACAGTGAATCTCTTAGTGCTGGCGTTGTCACCGCCCAGCATAACAAAGTCGGGCTTATGCTCCTCAATAAGACCGTCCATGGCGGCAAAGGATCGGACGTCGTAGTCCAGAGTCTCCTGAATATCCGACATCATAAGGATCTTAAACTTCCCATCCTTGTTGAACCGCAAAGGTATCTTGGTGTATAAATTATATTTAAGTCTATCTGTCATTTATTACTTTTTTCCTTTACATATCCTGGGGAAGGTAGTCCATAGCTCTGAAGAGAGAGGTCTCGCTGGTGCCGTCCTCGTCATAAACGAAGAGTCTGCCGCCGCGGCTCTCTTCCTTGCCGTAGGCGGAGAATCCGATAGCTCCGTCAAGGCAGAGTCTTATGCCGCAGTATTCGCCCTCAATAGTGTTTTTATGGCAGTGTGCAGAGGCGATGGTGTGTATATCTCCCCTCTGGAAAACGGTGGAGAAAAGGCCGGAGTTAAACACGCCAAGCTTCATTCCCTCGCAAACCTCACCCTTACAGCCCAGAACGTCGGGATTATCCTTGATAAGCTGTATTTCGTGGGGAGCGATATGTACTACCAGCAGGCCTTCGGGCTTTGAACCGTTGTGCGCCTCTATTTCGCAGGAGCTTTCCCAATACCACATCTGCTGGGTGAATCTTACAACGTCCCAATTAGATGCGTTGACAGAGCGAACGGGAGGACGGGCATTTTCGTGAACGCCGCCGTGCATGGTAAGGAGCTCATCCATAGTGTGACCAGAGTCAAGACCCCAAACGTTAAGGGCTATTTTTTCGGAGTCGGAGCAGTATACGGGAAGAACGAAGTTGCTTATACCGTCAACACCTGCACCTGTGTGCTTTGAAAGGCAGTATTCGAAGCTTTCAAACACTTCCTGCTTTTCCATAGCGGTTACGGGAGGATCATAGTCGTGGTTGCCGAAAACGTGAGCCCAGGGAATCTTGCGGCTCTCCATGGGAGCGGCAAAGATGTCAAGGTATTCCTTGAACTGCTCTTTTGTTTCAAACTTCTTGCCGTTTTCGTTGTCGCCGCCCAGGACTACAAGGTCGGGCTTTGCGGCCTCAACTATCTTATCCATAGCCAAGAGGGTTTTGGGATTGTATTCAAGGCTCTCCTGAATATCGGAAAGCATGAGTACTCTGAACTTTCTGTCTTTGCCGAAACGGAGGGGCTTTTTGGTATACAAATTATGCTTGAGTCTATCAGTCATGGCTCTTTTTCCTTTATTATCTGTTTTTATGTACTTTGTTGAGAATTGCAAGGGTTTCGCGGAGGGATTCAAATATACTTGCGTGGTCGGAATGGGAGGAGAGCATATCTATTCCCAGGTCTGACCAGAACTGCAGGTTTTCTTCGTCGTGGGCGCCAATGGAGAGGCCAACGTACTTGCCCGCATTGTGGAGCACCTCTACGGTGTGCTTCATAAGGGATATGACCTCGGGGTCCTTAACCTTGCCTATCTTGTTTACAGAGCCCGAAAGATCGAAGGGGCCAAAGATGTAGCCGTCAATATGCTCGATCTTTGCAAGCTCGTCAAGGCAGTCAACGGCGGCCTTATGCTCTATCTGAATAAAGCGGCAGGTCTTGTTGAGATGGCCGTCACCCAGATACTCGTCGGTGTCGTAATATCCGTAGCTAACAGCACCCATGGGGCCGAAGCCTCTGTTACCGTAGGGGGGATAAAGGGTGTAGGAGATAAGCTCCCTTGCCTGCTCGACGGAGGTTATCATGGGGAAGATTATGCCGTCGGGGCCCATTTCCATAACCTTTTTGGTGACGGAAAAGTCGTTCTGGGGCACACGAACAATAACGGGAGTACCCGCATTATGGGCGGCGCTGATGTGACAAAGCAGGTCCTTATAGGACATATATGTATGCTCAAGGTCAACCCAGATATAATCGTAGCCAAGTCTGCCGACTATCTCGCAGATTGCGGGATCGGAAAGCTGAACGTGGGTACCTACTATTTTTTCTTTTGCAAGAATTTTCTCTTTAAGAGTTTTCATCTTAAACAATTCCTTTATAAAATGTTACAGGTCGTCGCCCGAAAATGAATGGGGCAGTATTTCCGCAAGGGTGTAGTCCTTTACTTCCCCGCCCTCTTTTACGGTAATAATAAAGTCGGCGTCGCAGAATTCTACCATGACCTGTCTGCAAACTCCGCAGGGGAATACCCCGTCGGCAACCTCGTCCGAGCCGCCTGCAACGGCTATCTGCACAAACTCGGTCTCGCCATTGCTTACGGCCTTGAATATGGCCACCCTTTCAGCGCAGACTGTGGGGGTAAAGGCGGCGTTTTCAATGTTGCAGCCGGTATACACGTTGCCATCGGCAGTAAGGAGTGCCGCGCCTACGCGGAAGCCCGAATATGGGGAATAGGAATTCTCTCTGGCGGCAACCGCCATATCAAAAAGCTCGCTACTTGTCATGGGTTTTCCCTTCTTTCTTCCATATATAAGTACAAAAAGGGGCGCCGTTTTGCGGCGCCCCAAAGCTTTTATTCTTCGTCCTTTTTCTGAGCCGCAAGATCCTTGAGAGCTTCTTTTCTGGAAAGTCTTATCTTGCCGGTCTGGGTATTGTAGTCAAGAACCTTAACCCAGATTTCGTCGCCAACGTTAACAACGTCTTCGGTCTTTTCAACTCTTCTGTCGTCAAGCTGGGAGATGTGGCAAAGGCCGTCCTTACCGGGAGCGATCTCAACGAAAGCGCCCAGGTCGGGTCTGGTTTCGGAAACTCTGCCCTTGTAGAGAGCGCCAACCTGAGGACCGTCAACGATGGTAGTGATGATGGAGAGGGCGGCTTCGCCTGCCTTCTTGTCAACGTAAGAGATGTATACTCTGCCGTCGTCCTCAATGTCGATCTTTGCACCTGTAACTGCGGTGATCTTCTGGATAACCTTACCGCCGGAGCCGATAACCTCACGGATCTTATCGGTGGGGATAAGAATACCGGTGATCTTGGGAGCAAACTCGCTAAGCTCCTTACGGGGAGCGGGAATAGCCTTGAGAATTATCTCGTCGATAATGTGATCTCTACCAACCTTGGTCTGCTCAAATGCCTTCTTGATAATGTCGAAGGAAAGACCTTCAACCTTAATGTCCATCTGAATGGAGGTGATACCCTGCTTGGTACCTGCTACCTTGAAGTCCATATCGCCGAAGAAGTCTTCAAGACCCTGGATGTCAACCATGGTGATCCAATCGTCGCCATCGGTTACAAGACCGCAGGAGATACCTGCAACGGGAGCCTTAATGGGAACGCCTGCGTCCATAAGTGCAAGGGTGGAACCGCAAACGGAACCCTGAGAGGTAGAACCGTTGGAGGAGAGAACTTCAGATACAAGTCTGATTGCATAGGGGAACTCGTCCTCGGAGGGGATTACGGGTTCAAGAGATCTTTCAGCAAGGGCACCGTGACCGATCTCACGACGGCCGGGGCTTCTTGCAGCCTTTGCCTCGCCTACGGAGTAGCCGGGCATGTTGTAGTGGTGCATATATCTCTTGCTTACGTCCTCGTCAACGCCGTCAAGAAGCTGCTTGTCGGTGATCATGCCGAGGGTAGCAATGGTAAGAACCTGAGTCTGACCTCTGGAGAAGAGACCGGAGCCGTGTACTCTGGGGATAAGACCAACCTCACCGAAGAGAGGACGGATGTCCTCAAGGCCTCTGCCGTCTACACGCTTGTGCTCCTTGATAATCATGCTTCTTACAATAGCCTTCTGAGCCTTGTAGAGAGCCTCGCCGATAGCAGCGGCAGAATCGGGATACTTTTCAGCGAAATGCTCGTTAACGTCAGCGGTAACGATAGCGATTTCAGCATCTCTTTCTTCCTTGTCTTCGTGGCAGAGAGCCTTGCGAAGAGCGTCGGCGCAATATTCCTTAACGTCGTTGTAGAGAGTTTCATCAACGGCGGCGGATTCATAGGTGAACTTGGGCTTGCCGATTTCCTTCTGAATACCTTCGATAAATTCAACAAGCTTCTTGATTTCCTGATGTGCGTAAACGATACCGTTGAACATAACGTCCTCGGGGATCTGGTTTGCGCCTGCTTCGATCATAACGATCTTGTCAGCAGTACCATCAACGGTAACGGACATCTGGGACTTTTCTCTCTGTGCGAGAGTGGGATTGATAACGTATTCGCCGTCAACGTAGCCGAGGATTACGCATCCTACAGGGCCGTTCCAGGGAATATCGGAAATGGAGAGGGCTACGGAGGTACCGATCATACCTGCAACCTCGGGGGAGTTGTCACCGTCAACGGAGAGAAGCATTACGCTTACAACAACGTCGTTTCTCATATCCTTGGGGAAGAGAGG
>JAZRLW010000230.1:0-5352 GCA_045647025.1 Eubacteriales bacterium | reverse complement strand
TACAATATGCCCACGGTTATGGCGGCGGCAGACCTTATAATTGCCCGCTCGGGCGCAATGACCCTTACCGAAATTGCCGCTTTGGGCAGAGCGAGTATACTTATCCCTTCTCCCAACGTCACTGAAAATCATCAGTATTACAATGCAAAGGGTTACAGTGACGTGGGTGCGGCTATTCTCATTGAAGAGGTTGACCTTTCGGGAGAAAAGCTTTATCAAACCGTAAAAACTCTTATGGATGATAGAGCAGAACTGAGAAAAATGGAAAAAGCGGCTCTCGGTCTTGCTCGTACCGATGCCGCGGCCCGTATTTGCGATGCCATGGAAAACTTAATTAATATTTAGCGTTTTACGGCACAATTCTCTCATATTCGGCATAATATGTATTATTAAGACGGATGGGGGAATGGGTAGTGGAAAAGTTTATCGTTGAAGGCGGATATCCTCTTTGCGGCGTTGCAGACGTTCAGGGTGCAAAAAACAGCGTCCTTCCCATAATGGCGGCAAGTCTTGTTTGTGATGGGGAATGTATTATTGAAAACTGTCCACGCATAACCGATACCGATGCTGCTATTGAAATTTTGCGCGAACTTGGCGCCGTAGTTACAGTGCATAACGATTACATTACTGTTAACCCCGCCTATGCGGTAAGATACGAGATTCCGGATAGACTTATGCGCAAAATGCGGTCGTCTATAATGTTTCTCGGCGCAATCCTTACCCGTTCCGGAAGAGCCTTGGTGTCCTTCCCTGGAGGTTGTGAGTTAGGTCAACGCCCCATAGATCTTCACCTTGCGGCATTGTCTGCTATGGGGGTGAAAATTGAGGAATCCTACGGATTTCTTGACTGTTACACCGATGGACTCAAGGGCTGTGAGATAACTTTGTCCTTTCCCAGCGTGGGTGCCACCGAAAACATAATGCTCGCGGCTGTAAAGGCCAAGGGCATTACAGTGATAAATAACCCTGCCAAAGAGCCTGAGATAGAGGACTTGCAAAACTTTCTCTGCAAGATGGGGGCTAAAATATCGGGCGCGGGTACAAATCGGATAGTTATTGAGGGTGTTAAGATACTTAACGGCGTAAAACACCGGGTTATCCCCGATAGAGTTGCGGCGGCCACCTATCTTTTTGCCGTTGCTGCCACAAGAGGAAATGCTCTTATAAGAAAATGTTGCCCTCAACATCTGTCAACTGTTACTGCGCTGTTACGGGATGCTGGGTGTGAAGTTGATGTGCTTGACAGCACTATTTCCATAGAATGTGACCGCCTTCGCTCCTTGAGGGTGGTACGGACCATGCCGTACCCCGGATTTCCCACAGATATGCAAGCTCCGCTTATGGCTTTGATGTGTGTTGCAAAGGGAAGTACCGTTTTTATAGAAACGATTTTTGAAAGCCGTTATAAGCACGTAGGTGAACTGGTCAGAATGGGGGCAAAGATAACCACCGAGGGCAGAGTGGCCGTGGTGGAAGGTGTTCCTCATTTGAAATCTGCGGCTGTAGAGGCCACAGACCTTCGGGGCGGCGCCGCTCTGATGATAGCAGGATTGGCGGCCGAAGGTGAAACTGTAATCAGTAATTTGCACCATATAAAAAGAGGATACGAGTGCCCTGAAAAAATACTTTCGTCTTTGGGCGCAAAAATAAGGATAGAGAACAGCTGATACAAGAAAGGATTCCTATGAACAGAACCGTTGACAATAAGTCTGCAATGGATAGGAAAAGTCGCATTATAAGAATCAAGAGGACTTTAAAAATAGTCGGTTGGTCGGTAATTGTTATATGCGTTTTAGCCTTTGCTTTGAATATGATATTTGTGGTACGTACTCTCCGCGTGGTAAACAGTACAGGGTATTCCTCCGCGGAGATACTTGCCGCGGCTGAGATAGATATAGGTACTCCTCTTTTGCAGGTTACTCCCTCGGGTGTGTACCGTAAACTCTCTTCCGATTATCCCTATGTTAAAAACGTTGACGTTAAGTATGATTTTCCTTCGTCGCTTACCATTATACTTGAGGTTACAGAGCCCTACATGGCCCTTGAGCGCACCGATGGTAGTTACGTTTATCTCGATTCTGATATGAAGGTTCTCGAACATAGTCCACAACTTTACGCGGATGTGACTTTGGTTACGGGAATGAGCTTTGAAAAGTACTCCCTTTCCGACGGATCGGTATCGGTTGGGAACGATATTCCTCTCGGTTCCTATATGACACCCGACGAGAATTTGGAAATGGAAATAGTTTCGGATATTATAGAGAACCTTGAAAATTATTCTATCTTGGACAGATTGACTGAGATAAATCTTTCGGTAAAGTACAATATCCGATTTGTTCTGGATGACAGAATCTACGTGGAATTGGGAACTTCCGAGAACCTTGATAAGAAATTTGAAAAGCTCAAGTTGATATTGGACAAGCATCCCGAGATAGCTCCTATGGAGATTAATGTCAGGGATTATACCCAGGGAAGATGGCGTTTGCTCACTGAATAGACTGCTTTAAGAAACCGTTAAAAATGTCGGCAAATGTGAAAAAATAGTGATATTTAACTAAACTTTTATACAAACTGTTGACTAATAATTAATAATATGGTATTATATCAAGTAAAGAAAGGGTTGATAATATGGCATTTAGAAGTGTTGAAGAAAAAGAAAATATAGTTACCATTAAAGTTATAGGTGTAGGTGGCGGCGGTAATAACGCTGTTGACCGTATGATAAGAGACGACGTTAAGAGTGTTGAATTTATTGCCGTTAATACGGACAAGCAGGCTCTTAATTATTCTCAGGCTACTCATAAAATCCTTATCGGCGATAACGTTACTCACGGCAGAGGCGCAGGTGCTAACCCTGAGGTTGGCCGTAAAGCCGCTGAAGAGAGTAAGGCTAAGATTGAAGAAGCCCTCAAGAATACCGAAATGGTATTTGTAACCGCAGGTATGGGCGGCGGTACCGGTACAGGTGCAGCTCCTGTTGTTGCTCAGGTTGCTAAAGAGCTGGGCGTTCTTACCGTAGGTATCGTAACCAAGCCCTTCGGCTTTGAAGGTACCCATAAGATGAGACAGGCTGAAAAGGGTATCCAGGAGCTTCTCCAGCAGGTAGACGCTCTCGTTGTTATTCCCAACGAAAGACTTAAGCTTGTTTCCGACCAGAAGATAACTCTTGCAAATGCCTTTGAAAGAGCTGACGATATACTCAAGCAGGGTGTACAGAGCATTACCGACCTTATCAAGAGTCACGGCTTTATTAATCTTGACTTTGCTGACGTATCCGCTATAATGAAGGATGCCGGCTACGCTCATATGTGCGTTGCTTCCGCAAAGGGTAAGGAAAAGGCAGAAACCGTTGCTCGTGCAGCTATTACCAGTCCCCTTCTCGAAACCTCTATCTCCAATGCCAAGGGTATTATACTTAACTTTACTGCAGATCCCGAGATTTCTCTCGACGATATATACCGCGCTTCCGATATTATCAAGGAAGAAGCTCATCCCGATGCTCAGATTATCTGGGGTGTTGCTCTTGATGAATCTCTTGAAGATGAGCTCCGTATTACCGTTATTGCAACCGGTTTTGACGATCCCCATACCGTAACCGATGAGGATGCCGTTGCTGCAGTAAGAATGTCTGCTAAAACTGTAGAAGCTGCTCCTGCAGAGGAAGAAGTTTCTTTTACTCCCCGTACACAGTCTAAGCCCCAGCCCTCCCGTCGTGTAGCTGAATATGAAGACGATGATGATTCTGATGAAGCTTTTATGAAGCTCCTTAATGATATCACAAAGTCCAAGAAGAACGACTAATTTATTTGAACATATTAAAAGCAGTGCCGCTTTCAGCGACACTGCTTTTTTGTTTTATTAAAGTCCTTGATCTTCGTCAAATAGGGGCAGAGTTTTATTTTTCTCGTGCTCTGCTCTGTCTTCAACTTCCTCTATCTCGTCAAAGTTATGGAAATCATTATTGTCAATATGATTTTTCTCGTGTTCATAAACCTTGCGCTGTTGGTCGGGAGGGAGCTTTTGATTTATATAGATATTGTAATCGTCGTTCTCATCAAGCACCGTAACTCCCTTTACAGAGGACGGAAGATTTACGAGTCTTACGTATATGTCGTTCATGTCTTTACTTCTGATTCTTGAGAGCTTCTATTATGGCAACGGTTCTTTCTATGTCTGCACGGGTAGCATTTTTGGAAACGGAAAAGAGCATCTTCATTTCGGGTCTTGAACGAAGAAGGTCTCTTATTTCCATCACGTCGCTTTCGGTACCTGCATAATCTGTGGTTTCTGCACCGATAAGCAGTACGTCGTGAGAAACGTTAAAGAAGTCTGCAATTTTGTTAAGCATATCGTAGTCGGGCTGTCTTGCACCGGTTT
Organism: Eubacteriales bacterium; assembly: GCA_045647025.1. Lineage (GTDB taxonomy): Bacteria > Bacillota > Clostridia > Oscillospirales > UBA644 > JAZQLP01. Next base: position 975 of record JAZRLW010000230.1, on the reverse strand, counting down.
CCCACATAGCTACGGTGGAAAGGGCAACTCCCAACTGTGTGGATAACTGCTTCTGGGTTAATTTATGGGTCTTACGGAGAGATTTCAGATTTTCGCTGAAACTGATTTCTTTGATTGCCATTATTCTGACCTAACCTTTCATTTTTAGGGCGGATTTGAATCGTTAATACACACCTGTATAAGTTTACGCTTTAATTATATATCACCGTAGGTGATTTGTCAAGGGGCAATTTGATTTGTTTCCACATTTGCCACAAAAATCACATATGAGATATGGTAAATATGCAAATTGTGATTATTTGGTGAAATAATCACAATACGTATTGACAAAATGCACGTTATGAGATATAATATGCTCGTAATAAAAAATCATATCACTTTGAGTGTGGAGGTGTGAGCATGGAAAAAATCATTGCTGTAAGAAATTCAAGAAGTGAAACCGTTCTGAAAATAGAAAAGACCGCTTATATTTTTCTCGGTCTTCTCACATATATTGCAGGTCATATAAAGGCAAAACTTTTTCCTTCTCTTAATTGTGATAGGATTTTATCAGATGGAAAAACAGCTCAAAAGACCCGTGATAAGGAAACCGCTCTGGCGGATTTTTGCGCCGTAAGCGTGGCCTTTACTGTAGCATCTGTAGTGTACGTTACCATGCTCTTTTGTGTGGGCAAAGGATACTCCAACGGTATCGGAACGGAGTTTTTGGTATCGGGCGGTATTTTTGCCGGTATTTATAGTGTGATACGTTTTTTGACAAGTGTCAGATAGCTTTATTCAATCCCTTTCTTTTTATATAAAAGCGTGTTGTGCAAAAGGACCGCCGCAGTTTTCTGCGGCGGCCTTTTGCGTTATTTTGTTCTCGTTATTTTTATTCGGGTATTTGGCTCAATAGTGGAGGGAAGCTCTTCCGAAACTATCTCTAGCTGCCATTCATCTGTGTTTTCGTCTCTATTCATCAAAGCGCAAAGGCTT
>JAZRLW010000229.1:0-5987 GCA_045647025.1 Eubacteriales bacterium | reverse complement strand
ACCCTTTTCGCTTTGGGGCTTACCTCCGAAGAAGAAATGAACGCCATGATAGAGGCGGCCGTAAACAAAACAGAGATTGAATACACCTCAAAAATCTGGAGCTATGAAGAAATATGCAATATGGAATTCCGCACAATCCTCTCCTCCGATTGCTATATTCTCGATGAAAGCTCCGGTCTCTACACCGATTTGAGATCCTCGTCCGCAGGTTTAAAATACCTTTACGACAACGGCACCGTTCTTAAGGTATCGGGTATTATCCGTCCTAATGAAGAAGCCGTATCCGCTATGCTCACCGGCTCTATCGGATATACAAGTAAGCTTACCGAGTATATCGTAAATAAATCAAAAGAATCCGCCTCAATAAATGCCCAGCTTAATGACCCCCATACCGATATCTTTACGGGTCTCCCCTTCAAATCAACAGACGGAAGCGTTTCCGATGAAAAGAAGGCCGAAGAATTCAAGGCCTACATTACAGCTCTTGATGTAGATGAAAAAGCTGATGCATACGTTAAAATAATGAGCATCCCCTCCGAAGAGCAGCTTTCGGGAATGGTTGCTCAGACAATGAACGGTATGACTCGCGAAACCATGGAACAGACCATGCTCCAGGCTCTTACCCAACAAACGGGTATGAGCGAGGATGAAATATCCGCATATATTTCCACAATGAGTGACGAGGATATAACCGAATTCTTTACCCAAATGGTAGCCGAGCAGATAAAAATGCAGTATGCAGCCCAGGTTGAAGCAAGACTTTCAGCTATGAGCGACGAGCAGCTGGCTGGTATGCTGGATATGTCTCTCGACCTCTATACCATTGAACAATGCGCAGTATACTACGACGAAATTCTCGTATTCTCAAAATCCTCTTACGAGCAGAATATGAGAGTGCTGGGTTATGTGGATTTGGCAAAGCCTTCCTCAGTAAACCTCTATTCCTCATCCTTTGAAGAAAAAGACGTTATCGAAGAATCCATCGCTAAATATAATGAGGGCGTTGACGACGTTTCCAAAATAACCTATACTGATTACGTAGGCATTATGATGTCCTCAATAACCACCATAATTAACGCTATAACCTACGTTCTCATAGCTTTTGTAGCTGTATCTCTTATCGTATCCTCTATAATGATAGGTGTTATAACCCTTATATCCGTACAGGAAAGAACAAAGGAAATAGGTATCCTCAGAGCCATAGGTGCATCAAAGAAAAATGTCTCGAGCATGTTTAATGCCGAAACCGTAATCATCGGTTTCACCTCCGGTGTTCTTGGCGTAGCCATAACCTATCTGCTCTGTATCCCCATTAATGCAATACTCCACAGTCTGACAGGAATAAGCAACCTCAGTGCCCATCTCCCCATCCCCGTAGGAGTTCTTCTTGTGGCAATAAGCGTTGTACTGACTCTCTTTGCAGGAATCATTCCTTCCAGAAGCGCATCAAAGAAAGACCCCGTAGTTGCATTGAGAACCGAATAATCATAAGCATAAAAAAAAGAAATGACCTTCAGAAAGAAGGTCATTTCTTTTTTATCCCTCTTGGGGCTCATATTCATAACCGTTTTTAATCATAGCTTCAAGCACCTGCTTTGCTCTTTGTTCAGCCTTTATATCGTCAACTGAATATACGCTTGGAGCCTGAGGCAAGCCCGCAATATACAACACCTGATCAAAGGAAAGTTCTGAAGGTAAACAATCAAAATAATAACTGCAGGCGGCGGTTATCCCCGTTTTTCCATGCCCAAAATAGATGATATTCAGATATAACTCAAGAATATCTTTTTTTTCGTACATTCTTTCAAGGTCAAAAGCAACCAACAGCTCCGCTACCTTTCTGGTATAGGTGCGTTCCTGGGTAAAATACATATTTTTAGCAAGCTGCTGGGTTATGGTTGAACCTCCGCCGGTTATCTCCATATTAATAAGATTTATCAGTGTTGCCTTGGCAGAAGCGATAGGGTCTATTCCGATATGGGTATAAAATCTCTTATCTTCCACCGAAATCAATGCGGTAAGAAGGTCAGGAGCAATATCATCTATATCACAGTACCCTTCGGAAGCTCTTATACTTGCCACCTTCTCCTCAAGAGGTATGACAGAAACAGCTTCTTTATACATGGAATAACCGTTAACAAATACTATGCAAACCCCGATAACAATCAAGACAAGAAGGGACAAAAAGGTCCATTTAAGTATTTTACGTATTTTGAGCATCTTAATATCCGCCAAACTCAGTGTAAATCTGGTTGGAAATATTTTCCTCAAAGAGTAAAACGACAAAAATAATTACACCTAACACAGCAATCAGCATACCAATTATACTGATAATGATACCCGCTATGGCAAAGCCTTTACGGTTTGACTTAAGACCGAATATACCAAGGATTATGGCGGCCAAGTTTACGCCAAGAAAGCCTAATCCCACAAAATTAAGCATACTGAGAATGAATGAGGTTATTGCTATGCTGTTTTTGGAGTTCTTAATTGCCTCCTGCATATCTGCCTGTGCATTAACCTGAGGCTGATAAACGGGAATCTCGGGGGTAACCTCCAATTCTCCGGTGGTAGATCTGCCGCAAATAGGGCAAAATTTATCGTTTTCTTCATAAGAAGAGCCGCAATATTTACAAATCATAATATTTATTTCCTTTCTTTTGGTACCATTATTATAACATATAATTCATTGGATAGCAAGAGGTATATTTTATGATTAATGATCTCTTAATAATTGACGTTACTCCAGGCCACAAGAACGTCCTCGGGAATAAGAGATGCATCAAATCTGTAATGTCCAGTTATTTGTCCTCTTTTCAGATAGTCTTCCTCCCTATTGGGCTGGCCTCCGTTGTGAATAATGTACGTCTGTCCTTTCGAATTTCTTTTATCTGACACTATACCTATATGCTTATTATCGCCAAAAATAACTATATCTCCGGGTTGCCATTCTCCTATAGCATCTATATCCAATGTAAGAGAAATAGCGTATTTATCGAAAAATACGCGAAGATTTCTTACTCTGCGAAAATCTATATTCTTATCCCTCGAAGTGACTGCGGGGTAATCGTCGGGAGTTACCGCAATATCCTTATCCACCATATCTCTTAAAGAATATCCCGCATTCCTAAATGCTCTCCAAACGTCGTCGGTGCATACCCCTATATCCTCGGGCGGATATCCACCTGGGAAATATGAGCCGTCATATCGAGGATGATTTTCAGCGTCTTTTCTGGCACCCCTCATAATATCGAGATAATCGTCAACTCCGTTAGCGTTAAAATCCACCGAAGAAACTGCCCTCTCAATTCCGAAATCCGAACCTCTGTAGGTGGGCATGGGGATAATATTGAAATAAACACCAAAATACAAAACCACTCCCACGAACAAAACCAATAATACAGAGATGGTAAAGAGTTTTATTTTGTTGCGACGGCGCATGAAGATTCCCCTTTCGGTGGTCTTTTCTATAATTTTATTATATATCAGATCTCCATAAAAGTCAATGCCGTATTCCCATCGGAATACGGCAAAATGTTATTTGGTATATATTATTTCTCCCTTTGCGGCGGGATCATCCATAATTACCTCATCGGCAGAAGGAAGTACTATACGACCCGAAAGAGGGTTTTTAATACTGATAATGGGAGAAGTAAGGGTTGCTTCAACCTCCGATTTCTCAAAACAAAGGTCAGCATCCTCCATAGTACAGTTAATAAGCTTTAAGCCCTTACAGTAACAGAGGGGCTGGGTTCCTATTATCTTACAATTTTCAAATGTAACGTTCTCACAGTACCAACCAAGATACTCACCTTTCACAACAGAGTTACGAACAGTAACGTTCTTTGCATGCCAGAAAGCATCCTTGGTATTGAAATCACAGTTTTCAAAAATTGAATCTTCAATGTACTGGAATGAATATTTCCCCTGCAAGCTGACCTTTTTAAAATCAAGGTCAGAAGAACGGAGCATAAAATACTCACCTTCAAATGAGCAATCTTCTGCCCTCATTCCACTAACAGACCAACCAAACTCTGTAGAAACTACGTTGCAGCCTTTCATATTAACATCACAACACTCACGCAAAGCCTTTATACCGTGAAGTTTTGAGTCAGTAATCTTTATTTGGTTTGAATACCAAAGGGCGGCACGGCACAAAGGTGTCATTTCGGAATTTGATATTTCAACACCGTCATCATGCCAAAAAGGATATCGAAGATTAAAATAACAGCTGTCAACGACTATGTTTTTGCTCTCTTTAAAAGCGCTCTCCCCATCTGCGGGGCCGTCAAAGGAACAGTTTTCAACCTTAAGGTCACGACTGCCATAAAGGGCTCTTTCTTCATCAAAAACTTGATTCTTTATAATCATTTCAAAGGTTTTCCTTTTATTATGTATATTATAAGCATTGTACCATATATTTGTGTCTTTTCTACATAATTTTCAATAAAAAAAGGAATCCAAATCAAAAAGACTTGGATTCCTTGGTCCGAGCGGCGAGAGTCGAACTCACGGCCTCTTGAACCCCATTCAAGCGCGCTACCAAACTGCGCTACGCCCGGATTTGAAAGGGTTTGTTTCGTTTGCTCAAATATTATATCAGAAAAATTACCCTTTGTCAATAGAAAAATCGAGATTTTACAAATAGTTCACTAACTAAATTAAAAACATGGAGATTACTGTCAGAACCGCAAGAAATCCGAAATTAAAGGCGGAAAACATTCCTACGTAGGACAAGGTCTTGCCCGGATTCTTTGAAGTATACTCTCTGAAGGTTATCAAACTGGCAAGAGAAGCAATAAGGGTACCTGCGCCACCGATATTCACGCCTATAAGAAGCGCGGGATAATCAGCCGTAAATTGGGAAAGAAGTATGGCTGAAGGAACGTTACTCATTACCTGACAGGAAGCAACAGACACAAGAAGAGTGTTCTTTTCAAGCAGCTGTGTCAGAACGGCATCAACAGCATCTATACGGGCCATATTTCCAGAAAACACAAAAAACGCGGCAAAGGTAAGGAGCAAAGGATAGTCAACCTTCTTTAATGCATCCCTATCCATTATCAAAAGAACGGGAAGAGCGGCTGCGATACCTACCCAATAAGGAAGGGCTCTGAATACTGAAGCAATAACGAGAAGGAAAAGGATTCCGTAAATAATCGCCTTTTTTACAGGGATGCGAATATCCTCATTATCAGCAAAGGAAAGCTTTTCTTTGGGAATAAAAAGGCAACATACCGTAACCAGGGCTATAGATACGGCAAAAGGAATGAGCATTATACCCATAAACTCCCCGGTGGGGATGTTAAACTTCTCATAAAGATAGAGGTTCTGGGGATTTCCGAAGGGAGTGAGCATTCCACCGAGATTTGGGGAAATATTCTGCATAATAAAGGTGAAGGCCATATATTTTTCCTTACCCGTAGAAGAAAGGACGATATAACCCAAAGGCAAGAAAGTAAGTAATGCCATGTCGTTGGCAATTATCATAGAGCCTATAAAGGTAATATATACGAGGGCTATTACGGCGGCTCGGGCGTTTCCCGCAAGCCCTACTATTTTACGGGCAATAAAGGTAAAGAATCTGATATTCTTAAAGGCACAAACAACTGCAAGGGTGCAGAAAAGACAGCTGAGGGTCTTTAAATCAAAATATTCAAGATATTTACTGTCGGGAGGAACGATTATTGCCGTCGCTATAGCCAAAGCTACAGCGATTACGGTCATAACGTTACGCTTTATCCACTCTGTAAGCAGATGTATAAGCTGATGACCGCGCAGACCAAGTTTGATATGCGGTTTTTTAAGAGAATGAGATATATTCATTTATGTATTGCCCTATCTTATTTATTGATTCACACAAGGATATATTATATTATTCATTTTTGTCTTTTTCCGCAAAATACAGCGAATAAGATGAAAAATAATTACCCTCCGATATGCTCGGAGAAGTCGGGAGGCCAAGCGGTCTTAGGAAGACAATTAGG
>JAZRLW010000228.1:0-5479 GCA_045647025.1 Eubacteriales bacterium | reverse complement strand
CAAGCTACTACCTGATGATAGTTGTTTGGCTTATAAACGGTCTTTTCCAGTCAATGCTCTGGTCGCCTATAATAAAATGCCTTTCCCAGAACTTTGAGGGCAAGATCCTCATATCTGCATCCTTCGCCATGTCCATGTCCTGTATCGTGGGTTATGTAGTAGCATGGAGTTCCTCGTCGCTGTTAAGAAATTTTGCAAGCTGGAGAACCATATTTATCGTTCCCGCCTGCGTTTCTGCCGTTGTGGTAGTGCTCTTGCTCATATTCTTCAAAGAAGATCCCACCCAGTATGTTACTGCCGTGGTAAAGAAAGCCGATAATAACGCACCACGGCCATCCATACTCAACAATAAAGCCATAATCATTGCTATCGTATTCACAGCTCTTGCTGCTATATTCCACGGATTTGTAAGAGAGGGTATAAACAGCTGGCTCCCCACCATGATAGAAAACTCCCAGACCTTCTCCGCCGGTGCTGCTACCCTTATCCTCATCATCACCCCCTGCATTAACTTCGGCGGTCTTTCCATTACCAAAAAGGTCCTTGCAAAATGCAAGTCAGATGCATACAAGGGCGCCAAAATACTTACCGCAGTATCCCTTGTGGCCTGCGTTGCTCCTCCCCTTCTGGGCTTTATATTTACCGGCAAAGCATATTGGATCCTCCTGGTAGGATTTACAGTTCTCATATTCGCCCTTATGTCAGCCCTTAACCCCATGTTCATATCCTTTATGCCCTTGGATTACGTTAAGTACAATCTGGTATCCACCATGACCGGCATTATAGACTTTGCAGTATACGCAGGCGCCGCTATTGCAAGTGTGGGCATCGGTATTATCTACAACGCAACGAGATCCTGGGCCTCCGTAACCGCCCTCTGGCTTGGAGCTACGGTGCTCTGCCTTATCATGGTTATTCTTGCTCAGAAGTTAATAAAAAAGCAGAAATAATTTATATCGCATAAAAAAAATCCGACTCCTTTCTGGGAGTCGGATTTTTACTATAAATAAGACTTACAGTTGAGCCAATATTTCCTCAGCGTTAGTGTCGGGCTTGACCTTGGGCATTACCTTTTCAATAATTCCATTCTCGTCAATTACATAGGTAGTACGAACCACGCCCATACCCACCTTGCCGCACATCTTCTTTTCCTGCCACACGCCGTAGGGCTCAATGGCCTTTCTTTCGGGGTCAGCAAGAAGAACGAAGGGCAAGGAGTACTTCTCGGCAAATTTGAGATGTGAGGCCACGCTATCCTTACTGATGCCAATGACCTCAATATTTTTGGTCTTAAAAAGCGAATATTTCTCCCCGAAGGCACATGCCTGACGGGTACATCCGGGGGTATTGTCTTTGGGATAAAAATACAAAACCACCTTTTTGCCCAGAAAATCAGAAAGTCTTACTTCCTTACCATCCTTATCAAAAAGGGTAAAATCGGGGGCTTTGGTTCCAACTTCTAAAAGCATGTTTTTTCTCCTTTTATTTAAGTATAAGTTTTATTACCCACAGCTGCAGACTTTTTGGCAGAGCGTTCAACAAAAGCAACAATGGATTACGGTTAATTGAGTATGCAAATCGCGGTCTTTTTGAAGTAAATATTTTAAAAGCCTTTTGGGCAAGCTTTTCGGAAGGTATCCGTCTTGCCTCAACGCCGTCAACTATCCTCTTGAATCGGTCGGCGTTGCAGGAATAGAGTTTGGTGTTCTCGCAAAACCTATCAAGGGCAGCGGTGGAATCCCCTATCATTGAGGTATCCACAGCTCCCGCACGGAGAACTGACACGGATATTCCCAAAAGCTGCAGCTCCATCGCCAGAGAGTAGGCGTACTTATCAAGCGCCGCCTTGGTCACGGCGTATATTCCCGTAAAGGGCAAGGGGTCAAGGGGTGCAAGCTCGCTGGTGGTTATAAGTATGCGACTCCCCTTCTTAAGTAGGGGCAGAAATATCTTGTTTATGAGAAAGGCTCCTCTGAAATTAACCCCCGTTATCTTATCAAAGGTATCGGTGCTCATCTCCACAAGAGAATCCAGCATATATATACCTGCAAAATGTATTATCCCGCAAAGGCTGTCTGTATATTCGGCAACCCTTTCAAAGGCCTCCTTCAGGCTACCTTCGTCGGTGACGTCGGCCTGCAGGGGGATGATATTCTCTTCTGCGGCCTCGATTCGTCTATCAATGGCAAAGACTTTATATCCGTTTTGAGCAAAGACTTTCGCCGCCGCCCGTCCCATACCGCCGTAGGCTCCCGTTATAAGGATGCTTTTCATAATAATTCTCCATACCCGTTAAACACATATTTATCCATACGGTCAAAGGCCTCTTTTACCCTTGACAATGGCAATGCAAGATTGAGTCTTATATGATTGGTACCGCCGTGCTGACGGCCGTCCTGCCAGGCAACGCCCACGTCCCAGCCTGCCTTGAGAAGATCATCAATGGTAGAGTTATGGGCAGTAAGCCATTTGTGGCAATCCAAAAACATCATATATGTGCCCTGGGGTCTTGATACTTCAACGCCCTCAAAATGCTCACGTATGTAGCCGTATGCGTAATCTATATTACCCGTAATGGTCTGACAAAGCTCGTCCACCCACTCATAGCCCTCGTCCTTATAGGCACCGATAAGGGCGTACATGGAAAGAACGTTCATGGAGTTATAGTGGGACAGGGATGACTCCTTATTAACCCTGTCACGGAGCCGTTTATTGTATATGATATGATAGGAGCCGATAAGTCCCGCCAGGTTAAAGGTCTTTGAGGGGGCGTAAAGTGCCACGGTACGGTTTTTCGCGTCCTCGCTCACCGTTTGGGTTGGGATATGCTTGTGTCCCGACAGAATGATATCAGACCATATCTCGTCCGACACCACGTAAACGTCGTGCTTTGCGTATATCTCCATGGCCTTTTCTATCTCCCATCTTTCCCAGACGCGCCCCGTGGGATTATGGGGAGAGCAGAATACGGCGGCGTGGATATTATTCTCCACTATCTTTCGCTCCATATCCTCAAAATCCATACGCCAAACGCCATTTTCGTCAAGGACAAGAGGGCTTAAGACCATATTATAGCCGCTGTTTTGGAGAGACATGGAAAAACCCATATAGACGGGGCTGTGGAGCAGCACGTTGTCGCCGCGGGAGCAGAAGGTACCTATGGCCGAAACAAGGCCGCCGAGAACGCCGTTTTCATACCCTATATGCTCTGCAGAGAGACCCTCCACTCCGTTACGCAAACGCTGCCATCTGATAATGGAATCAAAATATTCCTCCCTGGGCTCAAAGTACCCGAAAGCAGGGTGTTTTACCCTTTCGGCAATGGCCTGGCAAACGGTGGGAACGGTGGGGAAATTCATATCCGCAACCCACATGGGGATGGGGTCAAAGCCCTCCTTTGGCTTGCCGGGCGCCCAGCTTTGCCCCAAAAGGTCAAGAGCAATGGCGTCCTTTCCCTGCCTGTTCATTATGGAAACGAAATCATATTTCATATTGCCTCCAGAATATGGTAGTGCTGTTATTTTAAGTATACTACAAAAAAACACCAAAGTCAAGACAATAAAAGCGACAGCGAAGGCATTTTCCTTTCTCTGTCGCTTTCGATTCAGTTTTCCGTTGTTCGGTATTTCTTGGCCTGGGTGCGGTACATTTCGGCGTATCTTCCGTTAAGGGTCATAAGCTGATCATGGGAGCCGCATTCTGTTATCCGTCCGCCGTCAAACATATATATCCTGTCGGCCATACGGGTGGTGGAAAGTCGGTGGGAAATAAAGATAACGGTACGGTTTTCCGCCTCCTTAAGAATAGAACGGTTAAGCTCATATTCCGCAATAGGGTCAAGGGCCGAGGAGGGTTCGTCCATAATAAGAATATCATAAGGTTGAGCAAAAGCGCGGGCAATAGCTATCTTCTGCCCCTCACCGCCCGAAAGGCCGACGCCGTCTTTGCTAAACTCGGTAGTCATCTGTGAATGAATACCGTTAGGCATGGACTTTAACTTTTCGTCAAAGGTAACGGCTTTTAAAGCGGCCATAACCCGTACCTCATCCTCGGGTTGATACTCACCGCCAACCACATTCTCGGCAAGGGTTGCCGCGAACACCTTATAATCCTGAAAAACGGCGCCTATATGCTTGCGATAGGTTTCGGGGTCAAATGTTTTTATATTTACGCCGTTATAAAGTATTTCGCCCTGACTGCAATCGTAAAGGCGCATAAGAAGCTTGATAAGGGTGGTCTTACCTGCTCCGTTATAGCCTACAAATGCGATTCTTTCGCCTTTTTTTATCTCAAGGTCAATACCGTCAAGTATCTTTTTATCAGAGGAAGAAAAGGGATATGTAAAGCCTAACCCCTTAACATGCAGGGATTCAAAGGGAGGGATATTTTTCTCCTCGCCCTTTATCTGCGGCTCGTAGGCGATAAACTTTCTAACCTTTTCTATATAAAGACTGTGCTCGTGAAACTTGGTTACATAGTTACCTATATCGCTTATGGTCCAAAAGAGCTTAAAGCTTGCGTTGACGCTTGCAGAAAAGATGCCCAACGACATGGTAGGATCCACCACATATCTGATTATAAGATATCCGGTAACTCCTATAGAAGGCACGGTATCGAGGATCAGGCTTCCGATAAACCACAGTCCGCAAAGGGTCTTGAGATATTTCTTAAGACAAGCTATCTTGCTGTCTACAGTCCTATTAAACTCGTTCTGCAAATGAGATGCAATTTCGCCTTGGCGGAGCTCCTTTGCATAGTCCTGCAAGTAAAAGACTCTTCCAATATAATTAAGCTTACGACCGATGGGATTAAGCTCAATATTTTGTTCGTAAACTACCTTATTTGTCTTATTTTTTATTACGAATCCGAGGCCGACGGCAATCAACAGCACCACCGTTACAACGATGTCCATTGAGGCAAGAACGCCCAAAACCACCGCACTGGTAATAACACGGTTGATAAACAGACTGAAATTTTCCATTATTTCAACCACGCGGCCGTCGGACTGCCTTATAGCCCATATAAAGTCATTGTAAAACTCAGGGTCATCGTAGCAGGCAAGGTCGAGATGTCTTGCCTTTTGATAAAGCTCGTTCTGTATATTCTCGTGTAGCGTATGTTTTACCCTGGGAACGTAAACGTTAAGCCTCCATTTATTAAACAACTCAAAGAGTACGCTGTAAGAGGCCACAAGCAACGTCCAGAAAAGAACTGTCTTAAACTGCTCTCCCCTTTCGATAGCATCAAAAAGGTATTTTGTAAAAAGTATTCCAATGATATGCTCGCCACCCCTGCCGAAAGCCTCGGTAAGTGTAACGACAATATAAAAGGGGGAGTATTTTACCACGTACCGTATCATGTACCAAAGGTTGCTTACCGTTCTGAAAAAGGAGATCTTTTCCTTTTTATCCTTACCCATTACAGCTCACCTCCTTCGTTTGAATAGGTGTCGGCCTGTTTGTGCCACATATCCGAATAT
>JAZRLW010000227.1:0-3236 GCA_045647025.1 Eubacteriales bacterium | reverse complement strand
TGCCATAGGTCAGTCCTCCATATCACTCATTTGTATGCGGGCTATCTCGCAGTAGTCGGGGCAGTTTTGAATAAGCTCCCCGTGAGTTCCCATGCCTATTATCATACCGTCGTCAAGGACGAGGATAAGATCGGCATCCTTTACCGAGCTGACTCTTTGGGCTACGATTATCTTTGTGGAGTTTATTCCCCCAAGCTCCTGCCTTAAGGCCGCGTCGGTCTTATAGTCAAGGGCGGAGGAAGAGTCGTCAAGGATAAGTATTTCGGGGTCTCCCGCAATTGCTCTGGCTATGAGAAGCCTCTGCTTCTGGCCGCCGCTGAGGTCCTGGCCCTTGGGGGCTATGGTACCCTCAAAGCCGCCCTCACGGGTGAGTATGAATTCGGCCTGAGCTATCTTTGCCGCCTCTTTTACCTTTTCGGAGGAAATATCTCTTTCAAAGGCTATGTTTTCTTCTATGGTAGCGGCGTAGAGGAAGTCGTTCTGGAGAGCCACGCCGAACATCGTGTGGAGCTCATCTTTAGGTATGGAAAGGATATCTCTGCCATTTATAAGTATTTTGCCCTTGTCGGGGTCGTAAAATCCCATAAGAAGGCGGAGAAGGGTGGACTTGCCGCTTCCCGTTGGGCCTATGATACCCAAAGTCTGACCTTTTTTAAGGGAGAAGGATATGTTCTGGAGATTTTGCTTGCGTTTTCCGTAGGAGAAGGACACGTCCTCAAAAATGATGTGGGAATCTGTCTTTTCAGAGGGGACGTCAATTGCTTCGCTCTCTGAAGGAGCGTTGAGTATCTCCGCGATACGAAGGCCGCTGGCAGTACCCTTGGTGCACATCATAAATATACGGGAAATGACTATCATTGAGTTGAGGATAATGGTAAAATAGGTAAGGAATGCGATAAGGATACCGCTTTGCATATAGCCGCCGTTGACTCGGTAGGCTCCCACGATGATTACCAGAGTGAGGCCGGTATTAAGGATAAGGTTCATAACGGGGCTGGTTATATTCATAAGTATGCCCGCACGCCTTTCGGTAGACACCGCATCTGCGTTTGCGCGGTCAAACTCTTCCTTTTCGTACTCTGTCTTTGAGAGGGCCTGAATTACCCTGATGCCCGTCATACTTGCCTGAGCACGTCTTATAAGGGCGTCAAGCTTCTTTTGGGCAAGAGTGTAGAGGCGGATACCCTTTGAGGTTACAAGCCATATAACCACCGCTATAAGGGGAAGGGTAAGGATAAGGACCGAGGTGAGTACGGGGTCAAGCACCATGGTTACGGTGATGCCGCCCAAAAGGAGAATGGGGGCGCGGACACCGATACGCTGCATACGGTCTATCATGTTATGGAGGTTATAGGTGTCGCTGGTGATTCTGGAGATAAGGGAGGGGACGGTGAAATGGTCGGCCTGAGCGCAGGAGAGGGAGGTTATCTTTCCAAAAAGGTCACTGCGTATGGACTGAGTAATATCCCTTGAGGTGCGGGTGGACATTTGGTTTGCGGTAACGTTTGCCCACAAACAGAAAAGGGAGCAAAGGACCATAAGGCCGCCCCATATCCATATAAGGGGCATATTCCTTTGGGGAACGTGCTCGTCAATCATTACCGACAGCATCCAGGGGAGGAGAAGCTCCACCACCGTGCCCGTGAATTTTATTATAAGACCCAGTGTTATTCGTCCGGCTTGGGGTTTAATGTAGCGGAAAATCGTTTTCATAATATTCTCAGCTCTTTTTTATAAAATAGTTTAGTGTAAAGGTTTTAGACTTTACTGGCGCGTAAGCATTAATTATATCTCAATTCTACCACAAAAAGCCCTGTTTGTCAACATTTCGGTGAAAAAGGGGGCTTTTTGGTTGCAAAAAGGGGATAGAAGTGCTATAATATGAACAAAGGAGATGTGTATATGACTGCCGTCAATGTAAAAGACTTTACAAAGGGTAATATAACCAAACAGCTTATAGTGTTTGCTCTGCCCCTCTTTTTGTCCAACCTTTTGCAGGTTGTCTACAATATGGTGGACATTGTTGTGGTTGGTCAGGCACTGGGCAACCCCGGCATTTCCGCCGTATCGGTGGGTGGTGACGTTTCAAACTTTCTCACCTGCGTGGTAATGGGATTCTCGGCGGCAGGGCAGGTGCTTATTGCCAAGTACATAGGTGCGGGAAAGCCCGAAAAGATAGGTAAGTTTGTGGGCACCATGGGTGGCTTTCTCTTTATTTCCGCCATTGTGGTAAGTGCTCTGGGGTTGATTTTCAGACAAGAGCTTTTGCAGATAATGAGTACCCCCGACGACGCGTATGAGGGGGCATTGGCCTACTCCACTATCTGTATGATAGGTATGCCCTTTATCTACGGATACAATGCAGTGAGTGCCATTTTGCGAGGAATGGGTGACTCAAAGCATCCCTTTATATTTATCAGTATTGCGGCAGGGCTTAACCTTGTTCTTGATATTGTATTCGTTTTGGGCTTTAATATGGGGGCCGCGGGTGCGGCCATTGCCACAGTTATGGGGCAGGCTGTGAGCTTTATTTGTTGTGCAATGTTCCTCGCGGCAAAAAGGGAGACCTTTGGACTCGCCTTTAATATAAAGGACTTTATCCGTTGGGACGGGGGAATGCTGGGCTCCCTTGTAAAGCTTGGTACTCCCATGGCCATAAAGACGGCATCTATACATATATCAAAGCTTTTCGTAAACTCCTACGTCAACTCCTACGGATTGGACGTTTCCGCATTCTCGGGTATTGCAAATAAGATAGGAAGTATCAGTAACCTTATCTCTGCGGCCATGAACACGGCGGGTTCTACAATAGTCGGCCAGAATATAGCCGCCCGTGAGTATGGGCGGGTAAAGGGCGTTTTGAAGAGGTTGGCGGTAATTACCCTGACTGTGTCCACCGTAATGTCGGCGCTCTTACTCCTGTTCCCCAATACCGTATTCGGCTTTTTTGGGGATAACGACCCCGCCATATTGGAGATAGCAAAAGGGTATCTTCCCATAGGTGTGCTCCTCTTTTACGGTAGTGCCGCAAGGGCCATAATGAACGCCCTTATGAACGGTAGCGGCCATACCAAGATAAACTTTGCCACCGCTATTCTTGACGGCATAGTGTTGAGAATAGGTCTGTCACTACTCTTTGGACTCTGGCTTGGGTACGAGCATTACGGCTTCTGGCTGGGCGATGCCATTGCGGGATTTACACCATTCTGGATAGGCATAGTATTCTATTGGAGCGG
>JAZRLW010000226.1:0-2213 GCA_045647025.1 Eubacteriales bacterium | reverse complement strand
ACATGGCTACGATCCGACTTAGCCAAATTCTTTAATAAGTGTCTTTTTGCCGATGACCCTGATGCGAAGAATGCACTGGCATATTTCACAGAGGTTAGAGGACTTTCCATGGCTACCATAAAGCATTTTGGACTCGGCTTTGCTCCTAATAGCTTTGATGTATTTTCAAAATATATGCTTGCCAAGGGGTACACTTATGACGAGCTTGTTGCAGGCTTCCTTTGTGGCAAAAACGATAAGGGTAGATATTACGATGCCTTCCGTAATCGTATAATGTTTCCTATAATCGATGTATCGGGTAACGTTATAGCCTTTGGTGGCAGAGTTATGGATGACTCCAAGCCTAAGTATAAGAATTCCTCCGATACACCGGTATTTAAGAAGTCAAGAAATCTTTTCGCACTTAACTTTGCCCGTCATAACTGTCAGGAGTCCCTGATACTTTGCGAAGGTTATATGGACGTTATTGCTATGCATGCCGCAGGCTTTGAAAATGCGGTTGCGACCCTTGGTACTGCAATTACATCCGAGCAGGCAAGGATGATGAGCCGATATACAAAGAAGGTCATTATCTCCTACGATGCTGATGAGGCAGGGCAGAAGGCCGCAATGCGTGCGGTTAAGATGCTTACCGACGTTGGACTTGATGTCTCAATTTTGAAGGTTCCCGGTGCAAAGGACCCCGACGTATATTTCAAGAAATTTGGCGCGGATAAGTTCAGAAATCTGTTATCAGAGTCCAAGTCTAAGTTTGATTACAATCTTGAAATCATACTTTCTAGGTATGATATAAATCTTTCTCAGGATAAGATCAAGGCGCTTCACGAAAGCGAAAAGTTAATTTGCGATACTTATTCCTCGGCAGAAAGAGATATTTATATACAAAACGTTTCCAAGATTTTTGGAGTTGACGCGAAGAGCATTAAGGCTGACGTTAATTCACTTTTATCTAAGGCCGAGAAGGCTTGGCGCAAGGATGAGTCCAATAAGATAAAGCAGGATGCCGTTGGTTACTCCGACAGAGTAAATCCTGATTTTATCAAGGCTCCCGCCGCTGCAAAATGCGAGGAGAATCTGCTGGGCCTTTTACTTATGTATCCCGAGCACCGTAAGGCTGTCTTTGAAGGAAATCTTCTTACCGCCGATGACTTCTTTACAGAGCTTAATAAACGCATTTTTACCTATCTCGAGAACGCATATCACAATAATGGAGATTCTCATCTTGATATCGATGAGCAGTTTACTGTTGACGAGCGAGGCAGAATTACCAGAATGAAGCTTTCCAGAATGGAACTTAGTGACAATGGATCGGTTGTTCTTAATGACGCTATAGACAAGCTTCGCCGTGCTGTGGAGAAGAAGAAAAACGAGAAAAATTACTCCATCGAAAGCTTAAATAAAATACTTGAATTAAAAAGAAAAAAATAACATTTTCTTAAGAAATGAGGTTTAAATATGAGCAGAGACAAAATTGATGTAAACGAGTATATTGATTCCAAGGGCGACGGTGGTATTGGTAACTCCGATATTATGAAGGCACTTGAGGATATCGATTACGATATTTCCCAGGCCGATATTGATTCCACCAGTCCCGACGAGCTTGAAACCGACGAGCTTAAGGAAATTGAGCAGGATGCCAGAAACTTTGACGCGACCGAAAATATGGACAAGTACTTCTCCCAGGAGGGTCTTGCTATTGACGATCCCGTTCGTATGTATCTTAAGGAGATTGGTAAAATTCCTCTTCTTACTCCCGAGCGCGAGATGTATCTTGCAGAGCAGATTTCTCTTGGTAACAAGCAGGCTAAGGACGAGCTTATTGAAGCAAACCTTCGTCTTGTTGTAAGTATTGCAAAGCGCCACGTAGGTAAGGGTATGTACTTCCTTGACCTTATCCAGGAGGGTAACCTTGGACTTATTAAGGCGGTTGAGAAGTTTGACTATAGCAAGGGCTATAAGTTCTCCACCTATGCAACGTGGTGGATCCGTCAGGCTATCACAAGAGCAATTGCTGACCAGGCAAGAACTATCAGAATCCCCGTTCACATGGTTGAAACTATACATAAGGTTTCCAGAACAACCCGTCAGCTTCTTCAGGAGCTTGGAAGAGAGCCCACCACCGCTGAGATTGCAGAGGCACTCGATATGACCCCCGATAAGGTTCGCGAGATTATGAAGATTGCACAGGACCCCGTTTCTCTTGAAACTCCCAT
>JAZRLW010000225.1:0-2156 GCA_045647025.1 Eubacteriales bacterium | reverse complement strand
GGAGCGTGAGTAACGTGCCTATCCAAAACGTTATCTTTAATTCTTTAGGTAAATGGAGGCGGCTATATTTGTTTTCAAACTTGTCGCTGTACTTGTACATTAAATTGAGCACCTAAAATAACGGCGTTTATCTGTTATTTTAGTATATCACATTAATGTATCCTTGTCAATGAGATATAAAATAAAAAAAGCACCTGCTTACGCAAGTGCTTTATGGGGTGGGTAAAGAGATTCGAACCCTCGACCTCCAGAGCCACAATCTGGCGCTCTAACCAGCTGAGCTATACCCACCATACTGTATCGCATACTATGTGGCTTGTTTCTGCGACGGTTAGTATTATATCATACTTTTGGAGAAAAAGCAATAGGGTAAAATTGAAATATTTGAAAATAATTTTCAGTATTTGGAAAAAAACTGGCGAAGTCTCTTCCCTACTGTAACTTTTTGTGAATTGCCTGCATCTTTTCATCTACGATACAGATTATCTGTGCACATTCTTTGAGCTCTATTCTCAAGGCCTCTGATATCTCGGTATCGGTTTTATATTTTAATTTATGTTCAAGGCTTGCCCAGAAGTCCATAGCTATGGTTCTGATTTGTATTTCAACGGGAACGTTTACCGTTTTTTCGGCTAAATAAATAGGGATCTCAACAACGAGATGAAGACTTCTGTATCCGTTGGGCTTGGGATCTGCTACGTAATCCTTCTTTTTGATCAGCTTTATATCGTCCTGGCGAAGAAGCAGGTCTGCGATACGGTTTACGTCGTCAATATAATTGCATACAACACGTATTCCCGCTATATCGTGGAGATTTTCCTTTATACTTTGGGGCGAAAACTCCAGATTTCGTCTTTCGAGCTTTGATATAATGCTCCTCATGGACTTAAGTCTTGATTCTATGTGGTGAATGGGATTGTAGTCGTATTTTGTCTGAAATTCTTCGTCCAAAATCTCAAGCTTTGTCTTTATTTCCTTTATTCCCGCATTGTAAAGATGTAGCTGTGACTGTAATTCCGACAGCGCGCCCACTATCTCTTCCGATACATCCTCGGTAAAATCGGTATGAGACAGAAAGTTTTTCATCATTTCTTTTGTTGCTTTTTTCATATCTTAAACACTTTTCCTCATAATTTGTCGGTTTATGCCTAAAGTATAGCAGATAAAATTAGGAAAGTCAAGCAATAAAAAAGAACGAAACTTTAAGACCAAAAAATAGGTTTTTATACTCTGTATAAAGGGGTGATTTCACATTTCTGTTAACTTTAAGGTGATTTACTTGACATCAACGGATAATTCTGTTAAAATTAAAGGGATATAATAGAACCGAGGAGGAAGTCTGTTATGGACAAAAAACTCAAAATAGGTATTATAGGCTGTGGCGGCATTGCAAACGGCAAACATATGCCCAGCCTTGCAAAAATCAAAGAAGTTGAAATGGTTGCTTTCTGCGACATCGTTATTGAAAGAGCTCAGGCTGCAAAAGAAACTTACGGTACCGAGGATGCCAAGGTATATCTCGATTACCACGACCTTCTTAAGGATGAGAGCATTGATATAGTTCACGTTCTCACTCCCAACAGAGAACACGCTCCCATCACTATTGACGCTCTCGAAGCAGGTAAGCACGTTATGTGCGAAAAGCCCATGGCTAAGACCGCTGCAGAGGCAGAAGCTATGCTTGAAGCTGCAAAAAGAACCGGTAAAAAGCTCACTATCGGCTATCAGAACAGACAGCGTCCCGAGATCATGCATATGAAGAAGATGTGTGATGCGGGTGAGCTTGGTGAGATCTACTTTGCCCGTGTACTTGCTACCAGAAGACGTGGCGTTCCCACCTGGGGTGTATTTATTGATAAAGAAGCTCAGGGCGGTGGCTCCCTTATAGATATCGGTACCCACTCTCTCGACCTTACCCTTTGGGCAATGAATAATTATGAGGTTGAAAGCGTAACAGGTAGTGTTCATTATGAGCTTGGTAAACGTCCTAACGCAGCAAATCCTTGGGGCCCCTGGGATCCTGCAAAGATGAACGTTGAAGACTCTGCGTTTGGCTTTATAAAGATGAAGAACGGCGCAACAATTATTCTTGAAGCAAGCTGGGCTCTTAATATTACCAATCCCAGAACCGCTACTTGTGTTCTTGCAGGTACCGA
>JAZRLW010000224.1:0-3127 GCA_045647025.1 Eubacteriales bacterium | reverse complement strand
ATCGATATCGTTGCTATCAACCTCTACCCCTTCAAGGCTACTATTATGAAGGAAGGCTGCGACTTTGAAACCGCCATTGAAAATATAGACATCGGCGGCCCCACCATGCTCCGTGCGGCAGCAAAGAATCATCCCGACGTTGCAGTTGTTGTTGACCCTGCCGACTACGCAAAGGTTGCAGAGGAAGCAAAAACAGAAATAACCCTTCAGACCAAGAAGGAACTTGCTCTTAAGGTATTTGAACATACCGCAGCATACGACGCTCTTATTGCCGACTACCTGAGAAAGCAGCTTGGCAAGTCTCCCCTTCCCGAATCCCTTACCCTCACATTCGAAAAGGTTCAGGGCATGAGATACGGCGAAAACCCCCATCAGCAGGCCGCCTTCTACAGAGACGTTGCTCATAGATATGGCTCCCTTGCCGATGCAGAACAGCTCAACGGTAAGGAACTGTCCTTCAACAACATAAACGACACCAACGGTGCTCTCGAGCTCCTTAAGGAATTCGACCAGCCCACCGTAGTTGCATGCAAGCACGGTAATCCCTGCGGCGTAGGCTCTGCGGACACTATCGAAGAAGCTTGGGATAAGGCATTTGCCGCAGACAAGGTTTCCATCTTCGGCGGTATCGTTACCGCAAACAGAACCGTCACCAAGGCTATGGCCGAGAAGATGGTTAAGATATTCCTTGAGGTTGTTGTTGCTCCCGCTTATGAAGAAGAGGCTCTTGAGCTCTTCAAGCAGAAGCCCAACGTTCGTATCCTTGCCCTTCCCGACATTACCAAGAGAGCTCCCGAAGACACTCTTGATATAAAGAAGGTAAACGGCGGTCTTATCGTTCAGACCATCGACGCAAAGCTTCTTCCCGAAGATCAGGAACTGAAGGTTGTTACCGACAGAGCACCCACCGAGAAGGAAATGGAAGACCTTCTCTTCGCTTGGAAGGTATGTAAGTTTGTTAAATCCAACGGTATCGCCCTTGCAAAGGATCTTTCTACCGTGGGTATCGGCCCCGGCCAGGTAAACCGCGTATGGGCAACCCAGCAGTCTGTTGAACACGCTAAAGAACTTATTGCAGAAGATGCTACTGTAGGTGCAGTTCTCGCATCCGATGCATTCTTCCCCTTCGACGACTGCGTTGAAGCCGCACACAAGGCAGGCATCACCGCTATTATCCAGCCCGGTGGATCCATCAGAGACGAGGATTCCATTAAGAAGTGTAACGAGTACGGTATTGCAATGATCTTTACCGGCATGCGTCACTTCAAGCACTAAGTTTTCAATATACCTATTATATACATAACATTTTGGAGGTAATTTTATCATGGCAGAAAAACAGCAAAAAGAACTCAAACCCGGTGAACCTTTAAAACAGAGCACCGTTACCGTTCTTTCCGTATCCCTCGGCCTTTGCGCATTCTTTCTCTTTATAGGTCTTGTATGGGTTCCCGCAAGTGCAGGCCTCTTCTGCACCCTTGGCGCTATTATCGGCGTTTTCGGTGTTGTTTGTACCCTTCCCAACCTTATCGGTTTCTTCAGAGGTAAGAAGATCGAAAGACTTATCAGACAGGGCAAATACAATCCCCCCAAGAAAAAGGACTTCAATCCCAACCACCGTTGGGGTGACTAAAGAAAAGCTGTACAGCTTTTCTTTGGGAGTTTTTAATTTCCTATAACGGAAATTAAAAACATCCCTCGTTTGCATAATGCTTTTACAGCGTTATGGACTAATATGTATTAACCTCTGCAGCAACAGACGGTCGCGGGTAACCGTAGCAATACGGGAGCCTGAGGAAAGTCCGAGCGCCAACGAACAAGGATAACGGATAACGTCCGCCGAAGGCAACTTCAGGGAAAGTGCAACAGAAAATAACGGCCCCTCGGGGCAAAGGTGAAAAGGTCGGGTAAGAGCCGACCGGGGGATGCGTAAGTATTCCCGTCAGTGTAAACCCTATCCGGCGCAATGCGAAAGGGTCGGGAGGCAACTCCCAATGTGTTCGTCATACACCCGAAAGCAGCTACTGCCCGTCCTGCGGGCGAGGAGGCAGTCGGTAACGGCTGTTCGAGATAGATGATCGTCACCCGCTTTTGTGGGTACAGAACTCGGCTTACGGTGCTGCAGACATTTAAAACAAAAAAAATCCGCGGAATGCTTGCCATTCTGCGGATTTTGTGTTATAATATGACTTAATGGAAACCCTACTTACGGTTGATATTCCCCAACTCAACCTACGGTACATGGACTTTAAGGGTAAAACGGTATATAATGATACCGAAAGGAGGCGCCGTTATGGATCAGATAAAAATTGGCAGGTTCATTGCCGAACAAAGAAAAAAGAACAACTTGACCCAGATGCAGTTGGCAGAGATGCTCAACGTTACCGACAGAGCTGTCTCAAAATGGGAAACCGGAAAATCCATGCCCGACTCTTCAATAATACTGTCCCTCTGTTACGTTCTCAAGATCACCGTCAACGATTTGTTTAACGGGGAAATAATAACTATGGAAAATTATAACGAAAAGTCCGAAAAGTTAATTCTCGAGCTTGCAAAACAAAAACAAGACTCCGATAAAAAAATGCTTGAGCTTGAAATACTCATAGGTGTATTCTCTATAATAATTTTAATTGGATTTACCTTTGTTGCTTCATTTTTCAATATGGCAGATTGGATGAGGATAGCTTTTATTGCCGCAGGCGTTATCATCGGCATGATAGGAATATTCTTCGCCCTCAGAATAGAGCAAGTGGCAGGCTACTACGTTTGTGCAAAGTGTAAGCACAGATACGTACCCTCCTATAGCAGCGTTGTGTGGGCTATGCACATGGGCAGAACCAGATATATGAAATGTCCCGAATGTGGCAAGTGGTCCTGGCAGAAGAAAGTACTCACAAAAGAATAAACTAAAAGGCCGACGAAACAATCGTCGGCCTTTTTTTCATCTTATATCAGAGAACCATAAGTAATGTGCCCATGGTAATAAGTACACACCCTATAATTGATGTGACATTAAACTTCTCGTGTAGAAACACAAAAGTCAGCACCATCGTAATAACTATGCTCAATTTATCTATTGACACAACCTTTGATACAGAGCCCGACTGAAGTGCATAATAGTAGCAAAGCC
>JAZRLW010000223.1:0-2216 GCA_045647025.1 Eubacteriales bacterium | reverse complement strand
AACCCTTTGACTTTGACACTACCGTATCCATAGCCCCAAGGGTTCCGAAGGAATATTCATTGGGGTCAAGAGAGAGATTTGCAATAAGATTGCATTTATCCTTAACTATCTGTACAACGTAAGAAGATGGGTCGTTTATTACCTCTATATCGTTTTCCATTTGAAGAACGGCAACCTTACCGTCCATTTCGGCGTAAAAGATAGGCTTTCCTAGATAAAGATTACCCTCTGCCATTGGCAAAGTAAGAACGCCTTCATACCATCCGATGCGATATTGGCCGTCCTTTATATGCTTGTCGGCATACCCTTTAAGATCAACTCTGTAATTACCCACCATAGCATATACGGTAGCGCCCGCTGTAGCGTTGCAGGAGAAGGTAAGAGTTGTGCCACTTGTGGATGCGTAATCGTATCGAGGAGTTAGGCTTCCTGAAACAAATCCAAATTCCTTCATATACTCATAGGAAGTCGATGTGGATGTGGTGCTCTTCCGAGTAACAACGTACTTGACGGTTTTGCCCTTATGCTCAAAGGTAAAGGTATTCTCCCCTACCTTCAAGTCAGCCATATAATAAGCAAAGTATCCGGATGGAGAACGGTCGGTATACTCAACACCGTTTACCTTAAGAGGATAATTGGGGTCGGAAACACCCATAACATACGCAGAACTGTACTCGTTTGAAATAGTCTGGGAAGTACCCGAAAGAACTAAAGTATCGCTGGCAGCCTCCACTTTAGGGGAGGAAGGGCTTTCATCTACCTTATAAACAACCTTAACGACGTCCCTTATTCCACCCATATTTGCAACGAAATCGTTGTATGCAAAGAATACTTCTCCGTTGCATTTATCAATAGTATCTATATAGGTAAGCTGATTTACGTATTCGGTTGAGGTAAAGCTACCCGTACCGCCGTTATAAGCGGCAATACCGATATAGAGCTCAACGTCCGTATTTTTACAAAGATTTCCCCACCAGGAAGCGATATTCTTAAAAGGAGCAAGAGAATGGTCTATAGTCCAGTATATCTGGGGACAAATATAGTCTATCCACTCGTTTACTACCCATTTGCGGGTATCGGCGTAAACATCGTAATAAGTCTGCAAAGTTTTGTTAAGTCCGGGGGTACCGTTTGAATTATAGGACTGCATAGCCCAAATTCCCGCAGGTGAAATGCCAAACTTTACAGAAGGCTTCTTACTTGATATGAGATTTGATGCTGCAAGAACCAAGGTATCAACGTTTGATCTTCTCCAATCGGAAAGAGAAAGGCCGTTACCGTACTTTGCATAGGCAACTGAATCTTCAAAGCCCTTGGGATTTTTATTGTTCTGACCGCATCCGTCGGGATAGAAATAATCGTCAAAATGTATTCCGTCCACGTCGTAATTGGATATTATTTCGTCAATACCGGCAAGAATAAGATCTCTTACTTCTGGGAGGCCGGGGTTATAATACATAGCCCCGTTATAGGTAACCACCCATTCAGGATGCAGGCGGGCAGGATGGTTTGCAGCCAGTGAATTAAGATTTGTACCGAAAATATTCTGCTGGGAAATCCTATATGGATTTATCCAGGCGTGAAGCTCAACTCCACGCTCGTGAGCTTCTTCGATAAATACTGCCAGCAAATCTATAGGCAAGGGATTACCCTGCGTTCCAACCACAAAGGAAGATGATGGAAAAAGAGCCGAATAATACAATGCATCGGACATGGGTCTGACCTGGAAAAATACGGTATTCATACCCCAGCTGACCACATTGTCGAGAATGGTTTCTATCTCTTTGCGGAGTTTATCTGCAGAAAGGCCTTTAACTGAAGGAAAATCTATATTGTTTACAGTAGATACCCAGACGCCTCTGACTTCTCCGTCGGTAACGACCTTTGAAACAAAGGTACTATCCTCGGTTGCGGGAGGCGCAGGCTTATTAAATACAGCATAGAAGGTCTCGGAATAATTTCCGTCCTCGCTTGTTACTGTTACGTAGGCAATACCGTAGTCAACGGCAGTAACAACACCGTTTTGATCAACGGTAACGATTGCAGTATCGGAAGATGAGTAAGTGAGCTTTTTATTTTCGGCATCAGAGGGGACTACGGATGCGTCTATCTTATAGGTCTCCCCTGCCTTGGTAAATGTATATCTTGAGGTTGTGAGCTTTACGCCCGTCACCTTTATTTTCTTGGGAATAACGGTTATTTTAAACTCGCCCGAA
>JAZRLW010000222.1:0-2647 GCA_045647025.1 Eubacteriales bacterium | reverse complement strand
GTTTTTTATGGAGTAGAGTGTCTTTATTCAACACTTTCGGGATTTTCTTCGGTTATTTCAATAACATCTTCTTCGGGGATTTCGGGGAGTAAATTCTCTTCCTTAACCTTACCGAGGATTTCGGGGAGGTTCATGCCTGCCATATCAAACACTTCCTGAAGGGGAGGAACAGACTTCATAAGACCGGAGATAAAGTTTGCGGTGGCGTTTTTGCCGTCGGCATTTACAGAGCCGTTATCCCATACGGTAACCTTGTCAATCTTTATGTTCTTGATGGCGTCAACCTGAATCTGCATAAGGGTGTCAAGTTTGTCGGCTATCATGAGCTTTAATGCGGCATCGGTGTCACCGTTTGCGGCCTTAACGATTTCTGCAAAACCTGCGGCCTGTTTGGTAAGAACTTCTTGCATACCCTTTGCTTCTGCCTGCATTCTTTCGTAAATAGCGTCTGCTTCGCCCTTTGCCTTGCGGCGAATCTGTTCGGCTTCAGCTTCTGCTTGGAGTTCAAGCTCCTTCTTTTTGATTTCTGCAGAGGCTATCATGTCTGCCTCAAGAGCGGCTTTTTCTCTGGAGTATCTTGCTTCTTCTGCGGCGCGTTCTGCGGCATAGGATTCTTCGCGAGCCTTTGCGGCTTGAATGTTCTGGGCGGCAGTGGCTATACGGAGAGCTTCCGCTTCTTTTTCTTTAAGCTGGGCGTTGGAGAGGGCTATTTCCATCTTTGCGGTGTTTTCACCCTGGATTGCTTCGGAGTCGGCCATGGAAACCTGAACTCTCTGTTCCTTAAGGGCGTTAGCTTCACCGATAGAACCGTCACGTTCCTGTTCTGCAACGCTCTTCTTTGCATCGTTTATAGCCTTTGCTGCGGCTTCTTTACCAAGAGCGAGTATGTAGCCCGACTCGTCGCTGATATCGGTAACGTTAACGTTTATAAGGCGGAGACCGATCTTTTTAAGTTCGCTTTCAACGTTTCTGCTTACCTGCTCAAGGAATTTATCTCTGTCGGTGTTTATTTCTTCGATGTCCATGGTCGCAATGATAAGACGGAGCTGACCGAAGATAATATCCTTTGCAAGTTCCTGTATCTGGGTGAGCTTAAGGCCGAGAAGTCTTTCTGCGGCGTTCTGCATTATGCCGTCGTCGGTGGAAATACCAACGGTAAAGGTAGAAGGAACGTCAATACGGATATTCTGTCTGGAAAGGGCGTTTCTCAGGTCAACCTGAATGGATATGGGTGTCAGGTCAAGAAATTCGTAGGACTGCACTACGGGTACTATGAATGCCGCACCACCGTGGATACAACGGGCGCTTCGGGGAGTACCGTCGGGGTTCTTACCTACCTGGCCGTAGATTACCATAATCTTGTCAGAGGGACATTTTTTGTATCTTGACAAAAGGGCCAAAAGCAGAGATATAACTATCAGTGCTACTACTACGGTAAGAATCAGGGGCTCTACCGTGGGAGCCATAAGAATGTGGTTAAACATTGTCTTCTCCTTTATAATTTATTTTTTGTTTTTACCAAAAGTATTCCTGCCGTGATGCCGGTGACCACAACGCTTGCCCCCGTGGGAATCTTTTCTTCCTCGTCGGTCATTGCATCGTATTCGGAATATCTTCCTTGAACTGTTATGCTTACCTTGCCCTTGCCCGCACGCTGAGGGGGGATTGCAAGGTATGTTTCGCCCGAGAGACCTATGGCGTATTTAAGACTTATATTGCCGTTGCTCTGGAGCTTCATTATTGCGTTGAAAAGGACTGCTATGAGTAGCATTGCCATAAAGCCGCAACCTGCGGAGATAGCTACCGTAAGAATTATGGGCATATTCATACGTGTAAGTATAACACCCGTCCATCCCATTACTGCCAAAAAAGCGATGATTCCGCGGACGGTTATAAGCCTTAGTCCAACGTCCAGAGGTTCGCCCTCGAAAGCGTCGCCCTCTTCGGGGACATCTTCGCCGAAAACACCCTCTGTTTCAACGTCGCCCTCTACGTCGGTTTCAACTTCGGTATCGGAGTGTGAGCCAAAACCTATGAGCAGCAGAAGTATCTGGATTACGAGTATTACGGTGGCAAATACTGCCATGCAGGCAAATATCTGTCCCGCCAGGGTAAGTGAGATCCACCAGTTTAACATATCAAAAAGTCCTTTCAAGTATATTTATCGTATTTTTTTCTTTAATAAGAATCTTCTTCGTATTCTTTTTCTTTTTTGAATTCTTCCATTCGCTTATCTTCCGTTTCGAAATATCCGTCAGCTGTGAGTTTTAGTTTCTTAATCGCAAAAAAGGAAAATACAGCTGTAATAATTGGGATAAGGAATAGAAGATACATTCCCGTAAGTATGCCTTTACTCACGGCATAAGATAAGAAAGTCATAAGTGCCGCCTTATTTAAAGGCTGAAATTACCTGTACGGTAAACCAAAATGCAAGTACGACAGATAATGCCACGATTACGAGTGAAATCTTGTTTATTATTGATGCGGCCTTGGGGTAGTCGGAGCGTTGTGCTTGATAGGACAGGTTAAAGGCTGTAAGGCCGCAGACTGTAATAGCCATAGACACCACGTATCCCCAGAAGATGTTCATAACGTCTTGGAATACGGCCGCGCCCTGAAAAAGTGAGTTTTCAAACCGCGTATAGGG
>JAZRLW010000221.1:0-6619 GCA_045647025.1 Eubacteriales bacterium | reverse complement strand
CATGGCTACGATCCGACTTGGTAATATTTAAAAAGTATTCCCCCATCGGCGAGCTTTCGGCCTACGTTTCGGTTTTTGCCGAGACCATAGCCAAGGCAACGGGAAACACGGTGGCAATAACGGATAAGGATTCCATTATCGCGGCGTCGGGCCCCTACAAAAGAGAGCTTATGGATAAGAAGATATCCTACGACGTGGAAAGACTTATGGAGTCTCGGCGTGAGTACGTCTATAAGATAGGAGATAAGCGTGTCGGTATCCTTGATAAGGGTAACGATTTCTCCGCTGATAAGCATTACGCGGGCGTGATTTGTCCTATCATTACCGATGGCGACGTTATCGGATGTATTATCCTGCTTATAAACGATATGGGCAGTGCTCCCGATGACGTGGAGAAAAAACTTATGTCCACCGCCACACAGCTTCTGGCAAGACAGCTTGAGTCATAAAAACAGCCCCCGACGAAAATCCGTCGGGGGTACTTGTGTATATATTTATTTTTCAATAATATCCCTTATCATCTTCCCTGCTATCATAAGTCCTGCTGCAGAGGGGACGAAAGATATGCTTGCGGGGGGATTTCTTTTGCCGCCGTCCTCTTGGGGAACGGTAACCTTTTGAGGCACTTCCTTTGAGTAAAGGACGGTGAGCTTCTTTATCCCTCTCTTTTTACATTCGAGTCTCATAACTTTTGCCAGGGGGCAGACAGAGGTTTTTGACACGTCGGTTATTTCAAACTGCATGGGGTCAAGCTTGTTGCCCGTTCCCATACTTGCTATCATTGGTATTCCCATGGAAAAGGCCTTTTCCGCAAGTAAGAGCTTTGAGCTTACCGTGTCAATGGCGTCTGCGATATAGTCAAGCTCTTTAAGGGGTACGGCATCTTCTGTTTCATTGGAATAAAAAATAGGATATTCGTATATTTTGAGTTGAGGATTTATGTCCAGAAGCCTTTCTTTCGCCGCCTCGGTTTTTTTCTTTCCGAGGGTGGAATGAAGGGCAAAGAGTTGTCTGTTTATATTTGAAAGGGCAACCTCATCTCCGTCTATAAGGTGAAGCTCTCCTACGCCTGCTCTTGCAAGGGCTTCTGCAATATAGGATCCAACGCCCCCAAGGCCGAATATTGCAACCTTCGCGGACTTCAGTCTTTCTGTGGCCTCTGTTCCTATGAGATTTTCTGTTCTTTGGATAAAATCAAAGCTCATAATTTTGTCCTTTATTGTTAAAAAATATCTTTTTAGGTATTGAAAATAGGTTTTTTATATGGTATAATTAAAAAAAGGCTTGTTTTTTAGCCTGAAAGGATTATTTATGAAAAGGGAAAATTCGGCCGACTATAACGAAAGGCTGTTTTCTGTGTCTGACACTGATGACGGGACCTCTTTGTCTGCGAAAACCGATGTTGGAGGTATTGTAAATTCCGTTTACGAGATACTAAAGGATAGGGATATTGCCGAAGCCGAAAGCGTTTGCCGCCTTCTGGGTAAGCTTTTGACATCCCGCCCCCGTTTGTTCTACGGCAAAATGACCATGAATAATAAGGGAAGATATGGAGTGTCTTTTAAGGGGATGAATCTTATCCCCGGGCTGTACTACCCGAACGTGGTTTCGCCCACCCTTTTATCCTTCTGTGGTGACGGCGATGATTTCGGTTACAGAGTTTTTGAAACCGTTACTCGTGTTTACAGAAGCAATGGCGCCAATAAAACCGTGGTAATGTTTACCCCTCTTTGGGATCAGTCGGTTTATCGCCGTGTTGCAACGGATATTGAAAATCAGAAAGAGCTTTTCGGTACCCGTTACGTATTTATCCTCGTGTCCGACAAGGGCGCGGTTGAAATCAAAGTCTGAATTCCCCAAAATCCTCGGGCAATGGAGCCTCTATTGTGAGTGGCTCGCCCGTTATGGGGCTGAGCATGAATACCCTTCCGCAATGCAAAAGCTGGCGTGGGTTTTTGTCGCTCTTCTGCCCGTAAAGCCAATCTCCCGTAATGGGATGGCCTATATATGATAGATGAACTCTTATCTGGTGCGTGCGCCCGGTAAGAGTTTTTATTTTTAAAAGGGCATTGCTTTCCGCGCGGGTGGTTACCTCGTATTCCGTAATAGCCGATGCACCGTCGGAAGCGTCGCAGGTCTCTCTTTTTATGGTTGCGATTCCGGGGATTCTGCGTATGTTTCTATCTATTCTTCCCGAGTCGGTAACGGGATTTCCCTCAACCACGGCATAGTAGGTCTTGTTAAAAAGGCCTTTTTTCATCTGATCCGTTATCAGGTCATGGGCAAGGCGGTTTTTTGCGATTATCACCACGCCCGACGTGTCTCTGTCAAGACGAGTTGCACATCGGAAAACAAACTTTTCGCCCTTTTCCTCATAATATCCTGCTACAATATTAGCCAGGCTGTCGTCTATATGCCCCTTTGAAGGGTGACAGGGTAGAAAGGGAGGCTTGTTTACGGCCAGAATATCCTCGTCTTCGTACAGAATATGAAGCGTACCCTTTCGTGGATAGATATTTTCGGAGCTTTCTTTGTCTTCTATGACAATTTGCAACGCATCTCCCGCTTTTACTGTCATATTTGCGAGAGCGGGCTTGCCGTTAAGGGTTACGCTTCCCTCTGTTCTTTTTAACTCCGAGTAGAGGGCGGCGGATATATTAAGATTCTTTTTTACAATATCTCTTACCGCTTTGCCTTCCTCGGCGGCGGTTACGGTGAATACAATTATTCTTGTCATGATTTTATTTTGTGGGAAGTATGCTTCTCTGTCCGTCTTTGATACTTATTATATATCTGAAGCCGTCAACGGAGTCGTAGATGACGTAGTTTTCTGTGATGGTCAGTCCGCCGTTGTAGTCTGCGGCAAGTATTTTGGATTCTTCGCCTTGATACAAATAAAGAAACGTAGGCTTATTGGGATCCTGGCAGACGAGGAAGTTTTTGTTTCCATTAAAATCTCTTGCGGCGATGGCTGTTTGTATAAAATCCTCGCCGTTGAAGGTGAAAAGTTCTTCTCCGTTTGAATATGTGAGGGTTTCTCCTATAAGTCCCGACAGGTACACGTTCTCTTGCAGTAAGAGGGGGGCGTTTCCTTCTTCGTCGGCAGCGTACAGTTTATCTTCCGACAGTATATATATTACCCCGTCGACTACGTCAAAGGTTTTTGCTTTTTTGCCGAATATAACTTCGTATTGGAGCCCGTCAAGTGCGTATTTTCTCAATTCCCCCTGTTCGGCGGCCATACCGTATATGCCGTTCTCTGTGATAACGGTTTGGGTGCAGATAACCCGTCCCACAGTTTGGGGTTTACCGTCGGGTACAGTTGTGCTGAAAAGAGCTGATGAGTTTTCGTTTATATAGTATATACGGTCACCGGCGGCAAAAAGGTTCTTTGCTGCCGTTCTCTCGACCTGCGTAACTTCGCCGTTCACATCTTTATAGAACAGTAGGCCGTCGGTTGATGCCACGAAGTAGAGTCTGTCACCGTACTCTGCGGCGCTGCCGCCAAAATAGGAGTTGAGTCCCGATACCGTTGTCTCAAAGGGGATAGTTTGCGGAAGATTTTCCTGCAACTTGTCCGAATCCTTGTCTTTTGGCAAAAGCAGGGCCAATTCTACAGCTATAAGAATGGCTATTCCGCCTAAAACTACTGCCACGGCAAGAAGTTTTCCGGGGCGGGGGAGAGCCTTCTTCAGCTTTTCTTTTAAGGTAAGGGGCTTCGGTGTTTGTTCCGGCTTTGAGGGGAGATACTTTTGTTTTTCGGGAGCAACGGCCTGACGCAGAGTGCTGTTTTCAAGACGAAGCGCTTCAACTTGTTGCTCAAGTAATCTTTTTATTTTCATCTGTCGTCCTGCCTTTCTGCCCCATAGCTTATAAGGTCGGCAAGGGGTATTTCAGCCAGGGATTCTATGCCTTCAGCTATTTTCTCTATGCCGCGGCCATTAATGTTTACCGCATAAAGGGTATCTTCTTCCAAAATCAAAAGTGTTTTGTTCAGCAGCGCGAACTCCGTTACTTTGCCGGCGAAGAATGCGTGAGCCTTTTCTTCCTCTTTGTTTAATCCGAAAAGGGTGCCTTTGTAAATGTAGAAAAGGTAGTCCTCCGATACGGCCAAAAGGGTGGAGTCTGTGTCAGATACTTTTACTGTATCATTTGTGGATATTTTTGTTCTGTAAATGGCAAGGGATCCGTTATCTTTTTTTACATAATATATATAGCCGTCCGTGACCGTGAAGGAAAGGATATTTTCTCCTTCCATAAACAAATAGCCGTTCTTGCCGTTTATATATATCTTGTGTATATCTCCTCCATCGGTAAGAGCGTAGAGGGTATTGTTGTAGACTTTCAGGTCTGCGACAGAGATGTTTTTAATCAGTGTGGTCTTTTCTTTTCCGTCGGTACGTATTCTGTAGATGGTGCTGTCGTTACTGTCGTAATAATACAGACAGTATTTGTAGGCGTTCATGTGGGTGGCAGCCCCTTCGGTGACGGTGATTTTTTCGCCGTTTATATACTTATATATATAGGTGTCGTCTGATAGGTAAGATATTCCGCTCTGAATAGCAATCTGTGGGTATGCTGTTGTTGATCCCGTCTTGTTAAATCCCTCCGTGGCATCGGGGATAAATGTGGGGTCGTTTATAGACTGATCCTCTGCGTAAGGAATGGACATCTCATTTATGAAACTATTCGCGATCACGGATATACCGCCAATAAGTGCAAGGGTCACAATAAGGATAAGTATTCTTTTGACCCAAAACGTAACCGAGACTTTTTTCAGTATTGTGTCGGGGCTTTTTGTTTTCATTGCCTCTAGGGTCTGGGGGCGTATATGTTCAGTGATCTCGGCGTTTTCTTTTTTGAGTTGCGCTATTTCTTCTATTAACGCCTCTTTGTACTGGTTGTTATCCATACAGCCCTCCGTTGTAAAATGCTATATAATCAGTATATCATATAAAAAGACGGCAGTCAATGGAGAGGTGTTGACATTTGTGTTCAAATTCTGTATAATCTTACTATATAATATATAGGAGCGAGAAAATGGAAAATAAGAATTTGCAGAAGTGCATTGATTTTATTCTTGAGATAGAAAAGCTTAAGACCATATACAGGCAGACTTATACTATACATGAAGACAGGCAGGAAAACGATACGGAGCATTCTTGGCACCTTGCGGTTATGGCTATATTGCTTGCCGACCAGGCTGATGAGCCCGTTGACGTTACAAAGGTTCTGAAGATGGTTCTCATTCACGATATAGTTGAGATAGATGCGGGGGATACGTATTGCTACGATGCCGAGGGGTATAAGACCAAAGCTATTCGTGAAGCTGCGGCGGCTGAAAGGATATTCGGTATCCTTCCCGATGAGAAAGGCAACGAGCTTAAATCTTTGTGGGAAGAGTTTGAGGCGTGTGAATCCTCAGAGGCCAGATTTGCCGCTGCGCTGGATAGGCTTCAGCCCTTGCTTCTCAATCTTGCCCGAAAAGGCCGTTCGTGGCATGAGCACGGTATTACCTCTGAAAAGGTATATAAGCGAAATGAGCACGTTAAGGATATATCGGAAAACTTGGGGAGGTATATATATTCCCTTCTTGATGATGCTGTGGACAAAGGGTATTTGCCAAAATAGCTCCTTTTGCGACATGTGCTCGTAATCTGTCAATTTCTCAATGGTAATGTTGTATATTGCAGAGTGTATATTCTACATATGTATAATGCGTATATAACAAATGAAGAAAAAGATGAAGAATGGTAAAAAGTGCAAAAAAGCTGATAGCTAAGAGGAAAACAAGGCTAAAAAGTTGCTGTAGTCGATAAAAAAAGATAAAAAAAAGTGTTGACAAAAGGAATTCGTTGTGGTATAATAATCAAGCCGAAAACGAAAGGGCGAAAAAAACTCTTGAGAATTTGGTAATTGCAACTTGAAAATTAAACAGTGATAGAACCCTGATATATTTTTTTGAAGAGTATTTAAACACTCCAACCGAGATAACGAATCGGTTAAAGATTTAAAGCCGGCGTGATACAGAGATGTATCGCAACGGACTCAAGAATGAAATTTAATCTTCCACGGAAGATTTGATATTTTTTTTGAGAGTTTGATCCTGGCTCAGGATGAACGCTGGCGGCGTGCCTAACACATGCAAGTCGAACGGACAAGATTGAGAGCTTGCTTTTGATCTTGTTAGTGGCGGACTGGTGAGTAATGTATGAGCAACCTGCCTTTCAGAGGGGAATAACACATTGAAAAATGTGCTAATACCGCATGATACGGAAAGACCGCATGATTTTTCCGTCAAAGGAGCAATCCGCTGAAAGATGGGCTCATATCCGATTAGATAGTTGGTGAGGTAACGGCCCACCAAGTCTGCGATCGGTAGCCGGACTGAGAGGTTGAACGGCCACATTGGAACTGAGATACGGTCCAGACTCCTACGGGAGGCAGCAGTGGGGAATATTGGGCAATGGACGAAAGTCTGACCCAGCAACGCCGCGTGAAGGAAGAAGGTCTTCGGATTGTAAACTTTTGTCTTATGGGACGATAATGACGGTACCATAGGAGGAAGCCACGACTAACTACGTGCCAGCAGTCGCGGTAATACGTAGGTGGCGAGCGT
>JAZRLW010000220.1:0-3340 GCA_045647025.1 Eubacteriales bacterium | reverse complement strand
ACCAGCAAAATCTACTGCGTTGCCATCATGGTCGGTCACTTCTGCGTCAATAGTGAACTGGTAGTCAACTTCAGGAGCCTCAATACCAGTAGTACCGTTATTAATATACTCGAAGGAAATGGTGGTGAAACCTTCGGTTCCAGGAGCGACAACCTTGTCGCCGTTTTCGGATTTAACAGATTCTTCGGATCCATAGACATTGCTGAAAAGTTCAATGGTAAGCGTGGGATTAGTATGGCTAAATCCCCAGTATGCTACACGAACATTATCAGAACCGGTGGTCTTGGATACGTACTTAGCAAAAGTGCTACCTACGAAGCAGGATGAAATAATTGTGAGAGCAAGCAGAAGAGCAGCTACTCTCATAGTGCCATTCTTTTTCATCAGAATAGTCCTCCTAAAATTTATTTGTTGGAACGAAAAACCCTCGTCCGGGGTAGGACGATGTCTCGTCCCAACGTGAGGTTTCCCCCCACATTTATATCAGCCCTGCCGTCTGTATGGCCAAATCGGCACGGGGGATATACGGAATAATGCAGAATGCAGAATGCAGAATAGTGCAGAGTGCAGAATTGGTGTAGCTTGGAAAAGCTTTAAGATTTGAGTTTATTTTGAGTGCTTTTACAGATTGCGACGAGTATGCGGATAATTTCTTCCGTGTCCTCGTATATGCTTTTATATTCGGCTTCAGTAAGATATTCTGTCGCATACAGAAGCCTTATCCAATACAGAGTCTCGTTCGCTTCCTTAAGGGCTATGCTCATCTTGGAGTAGAAGTCCGCAGGGGATTGTCCCCTTGCTCCTTCCGATACGTTTGCTCCTATGCTTGTCCCTGAGCGAAGGATCTGCTTTGATAAAACAAATTCGTGTTTTTCGGCCTGAAGATGCTTTGATAGATTTACGATACGAACCGCAAGATCAAAACTTTTCTCCTTGATTGGATCTTCCATCATCAGTCCCTGAGGTCTAAACAGGATCAGCTACTTGTTTCGCTTCTCCGTTTTCCCCGTTTTCGCCGTTTTCGCCGTTCTCCCCGTTCTTTTCGTTCTCCGCGTTTTCTTCATTCTGCATTCTGCTTTCTGCATTCTGCATTGTATCCGCGTTCTGCGTTAACTTACGGAGTCTTTCAAGCTCGGCCTCAAGCTCGGCGGTCTTGGAGTTTTCCTTAACTGCGGAGCGCTGACGGCGGATTATATCGTAGATAATGAAGGCCAGGAGAGGTATACCTATAAATATTACCATACCCATGGGCTCCTGAAGGAAGAGGGCAAAGTCACCCACCTTGGGGATACGGTACTTGAATATACCCACCACCTCGTCGGCGGTAACGGGCTTTTTATCCTCGGTATTGTTGGCGTCACCCTTGGTGTAGAAGAGGGGGTTACCGTTTTCATCCTCGCCTATGTTTATAATTCTATGGGTGATTACGGTGCCGTCCTTCATAAACGTTATTATGTCGCCTGTTTCAAGGGTATTTGTGTCAGCCTTGCCAACCAAGATAAGGTCGCCAACCTCTATATGGTCGGGAGCGTCGCCACTCATAGAACCCGAAAGTACTACCAGAGGGGTAATACCTATTACGGAGGGGGGAGAATCAGGGTCTATGGTGCCCTTTATTATAATAGTAAGGTTTCCGATCAGCATAATGCCGAAAATCACGCACAGAATAGCGCCGATAACGGTGAATATCTTGTGGGATACGCTCGTCTTCTGTCTTACGGGAGTGCCGTTCATTGAAATTTTCCTCGTTTCTTTTTGTAGTGATTTATTGTGGATTCAGGGTAATATTTGAGATGTTTTCAGGTGTTAAAAAAGAGGGCTTTGGTTTTTTGGGGGCACAAGCCCCAGCCACTCCAATCGGCTATGGCTGAGGAAAATGCACCTTTACAGTAAAATTTTATCATATTTGTGACAATTTTACAATAGTACCCGAGTAAAGTTCAAGATTTTGTAAAATTTTTAAGTGTATATTTGGGGCATAAAATGCATATAAAGGGCTTGCCATAGTTTGCGGCAGATCTGCTGTCCTCAAAACGTACTACCGTTAAGACTTTAAGCCTTAAAAACAGTTAGACACATCATCGTGGGAAAACCCAAAATGATGTGTCTAAGATTCATTTTATAAGACTTTCAGTTCGTAACCGAAATTGAGCTTATTTGCTAGCTTCTTCAGTGGTTACGCCTGACAAGGCGTTACTACAGCAACAATCATACCAACCATGGGGTGTTACCTCCGCCGATGAGGCTCATCTGTGCATAAATAGCACGAAATTTCGAATTGTGTTGACTTTCGAGGGATGTGTGTGATATACTGTACCCATATAAAATATCTGAGCCTTGCCCGAGAATTTACGGGCATGACCGAAAAAAGGATGGGATCAAATGAACAGTTACACCAAGCAGCTTCAAATAGGATTTTATGAAAACGAGCTTTGCAGGAACGTATTGCCCTTCTGGCTCAAAAGATGTGAGGATAAGAAAAACGGCGGTTATTACAACTGTTTTTCAAACGATTGCACATCCCTTGTATCCACCGACAAATATGTGTGGAGCCAGGGCAGATATCTTTGGATATTCTCCAAGCTTGCTACCATGGAGAGACCCTTCTCCCGTGAGGAGAGAAACGAGTTCCTTCGCCTTGCAAGGGTTGGCAGAGATTTTATTGTAAATAATTGCTTTTTGAAGGATCCTCTCCGCTGTGTATTCCTCACCGACGAGGCAGGCAATCCCAAGAAGGTTGACGGCTACGACAATTTTGACGTGTCCACCAGCCCTGACGGCTTTGTTATCAGCGGCCTTTGCCAATACGCCGTTGCGGCAAATCACCGCGAGAGCTACGAGATTGCCAAGGAGCTTTACATCTCCGTTACCGAGAGAGAAGAGAGCTTTAATTACTGCTCTTATCCTTACCCCACATCCGATAAGTATCTCCAGCACGGCTACTATATGGGTTGGATAGTAAGAAACGACCATATGACCCGCGCTGCCGAGGTGTTTGATCCCGAATATGCAAACCATACCCGCGCCAAGCTCAGAGAGGGCATTGACACCTTGCTTGACAATTTCGTGGACGAGAACGACGTTCTTCGAGAGGTTAGATACCGTGACTTTAGTCCTGCTCCCGGTGTGTTCGGCGATCACACAAACCCCGGTCACGCCCTTGAGGAGATGTGGTTTATACAGAACGGTGCCGACCTCTTAGGCGACCCCTCCTATACCGAGAGATGCGTGAGAGTCGTTAAGAGAGCTCTTGCAAACGGTTGGGATACCACCTACGGCGGTCTGTATCACTTTGCCGCTATTGACGGTAGTGAAGAGCCCAAGCCCACACCCGAGGACC
>JAZRLW010000219.1:0-2012 GCA_045647025.1 Eubacteriales bacterium | reverse complement strand
CCGGTGTTCCGTATCTGGAAGTGGGCGCGTAATACCCGCATACCTGATACCCCCAAGAACCGTCATATGGATGCTCCATAATGGGCAGTAACTCCACGTGGGTATACCCCATTTTTCGGAGATACACGGAAAGCTCATCGGCAAGCTCTCTGTAGCCGAGATAGTTAGGTTCCTCTTTTGTGGAAGCCCCATCTTTAGTTTTCCAAGAACCGAGATGAACCTCGTATATATTCATAGGATATGGATAAAAGGATTTATTCCCAAACAGAGACTCTCTTCCCTTCAAATAAGCACCGTCTGTCCAACGAAAAGGCTTGTTCTCCCATAAAATTGAGGCAGTATCCTTGCGGCTTTCTGAATAAAAAGCGTAGGGGTCTGACTTTAAAAGTATACCTCTTCTGCTGACTATTTTATATTTATACCTGCACCCTGTGGGAGCGTTTTGGGAGCATATACTGCCCTCCCAAAGTCCGCTTTGGGTTACTTTTTTGAGCAGAACGCCACCCTTCCAGGAACAAAAATCACCTATGACGTGAACCGAAAGCGCATTTGGTGCCCATATCCTGAATATCCAGCTTTTCCTATCGGAGGACAGATGAGCGCCTAGATATTCGTAGGCTCTCGTATTTGTTCCCTGATGAAAATAATAGGCAGCCAAATCTCTATCTTCGGGCATATAGACACCTCCTCTTTTTTTGCCATACAGTTTAATTATATTCACGCCAAAGGCGTAATATTCCCTATTGGCTTAAAGAAAGATAAAAGAATACCGACACCGTTTTATGGCAAAAAACCGACAAATTCCAAAGCATCGGTATTTCATATGCAAAGCTGTTGCTATTTTCTGCAGAGTATGGTATATTGATTTTAATAAACAAACATCAATTAAATTTTAATGACAGGTAAAATTATGACCGAAGTAGTGGCTGCCCTGATATGGGATAAAGATAAATTCATGATATGCCAACGCCCCGAACACAAAACCAGAGGGCTTCTGTGGGAGTTCGTTGGCGGAAAGTTAGAGTTGGGAGAAACACAAGAGCAGGCGCTTATCAGAGAATGTCGGGAGGAGCTTGCTGTTACTGTAGCCGTCAAGAACGTATTTATGGATGTAGTCCACCAATATCCAGACCTGACTGTGCACCTGACCCTGTTCAATGCCACAATTGCGGAGGGCGTTCCCCAAAAGATGGAGCATAATGATATTAAGTGGATCACCCCTAAGGAGATTCCAAACTACGACTTCTGCCCTGCGGATGAGGAAATACTTGCGAAAATTTGCGAGGTATACACAAAGTAAGTAACACTGAAACATTGACAAAAAAGGACGATAAACACATGTTTGATTTTAAAGATAAGGTTGCCGTCGTTACAGGCGGTGCGAGAGGCATAGGCAAATGCATCTGTGAGCAATTTTGCAAAGCAGGCGCTACTGTCTGCGTTATAGATCTGCTTGACAACGACTATTTCGCAGGCGATATTGCGGATAAAAGCACTCTTGAAGAATTTGCTAAAAAAGTCATTGCAGACTATGGCAAAGTGGATTTTCTAATAAATAACGCCGCACCAAAGATGTGCGGTATTGAAAGCGGAAGCTACGAGGATTTTGAATATGCCTTAAAGGTAGGGGTAACAGCTCCTTTTTATCTAGCAAAGCTTTTTGAACCCTACTTTCCCCAAGGTGCAAGTATCGTCAACATTTCCTCTTCCCGCGACAGAATGAGCCAGCCGCAAACAGAGAGCTACACAGCAGCAAAAGGCGGTATTTCAGCCCTTACACACGCCCTTGCGGTGAGTTTGTCTGGAAAAGTGAGAGTCAACTCTATCTCCCCCGGTTGGATAGATAACGACTACACCGTTTACAAGGGCGCTGATGCAACCCAACAGCCCGCAGGCAGAGTGGGAAATCCGCCCGATATAGCTAATATGGTTCTCTACCTCTGCTCTGATATGGCAAGCTTTATTACGGGAGAAAACATATGTATCGACGGCGGCATGACAAAACAAATGAT
>JAZRLW010000218.1:0-4960 GCA_045647025.1 Eubacteriales bacterium | reverse complement strand
CCCTTCAGCCCCCGTGAGGTAATGACCAGAATTAAGGCAGTTCTTCGCCGCGTTACCGACGATGTTGTTGATGAAAAGAACAAGAGAATCGAAGTTGCCGGCCTTTGCATAGATATGAACAGCTACGAAGCTTCCGTTAACGGCAAGCCCGTTGTACTTACCAAGAAGGAAATTGAAATCCTTTGGCTCTTCGTTACCAATCCCGGTAGAGTATTTACCCGTGATCATCT
Source organism: Eubacteriales bacterium (assembly GCA_045647025.1). Taxonomy (GTDB): domain Bacteria; phylum Bacillota; class Clostridia; order Oscillospirales; family UBA644; genus JAZQLP01. Next base: position 4,730 of record JAZRLW010000218.1, on the reverse strand, counting down.
TCTTGAAAATATTTGGGGTTACGAGTACTTCGGTGATACCAGAACCGTAGACACCCACATCAAGAGAATAAGAACTAAGCTGAGCCTTGATTCTTCCGTTGGTTTTGACATCAAGACCGTTTGGGGCGTTGGCTACAAGTTTGAAGTAAAATAAAGAATGCTTAAGAGCATTTCATCTAAACTGATCACACTGTTTATCTGCGTTACTTCTCTGGTATTTTTGATCACCAGCATAATGTTCATGTACTTGTTTTCAAGTTATGCGTACAATGAAAAAGAAGAGCTGTTGGTAAACAGTGCGAGCAGTATTGCCGATTTCGCCGCCGATCAGTTGAAAGCAACAGACGGCGACGATTTTTCGTTTGATCTGAGATATTTTGCGGATTCGGTATTGGATGCAAGCGTTTGGATATGTGACAGCAACGGATTTTTCAGAACCGACCTCGGTTCTTCCGGCCCTCAGACGGCTGACCAGCTGACTGATAAGGAGTACGTCATAATAATGAATGCTATGAGTACGGGTGACGTCAAGGTGACAGAGGAATTTTCAGACACCTTTGGCGAGGACTTTATGTCCGCCTGCGCTCCAATACTTATATCCGTTGAGGAGCTTAACACCTTGAACAGTTCTGCCGAGGAAGACGGCGGTGCCGTAGAAACCGGTTCCGATATTTTGGACAACGAAGGTCCCTTTTCTCAGCGTATTACCGTTGACGGAAAGGAATATGTCACCAAGGGGCTTGTAATTATTCATTCTCCCCTTGCTGATATAAATGGTTATTATATTAAAGCTCAGATATTCTTGCTTATTGCCCTTATTATCGGTATAGCCGTCGCATCTGCCGTGGCTATTGCCTTCTCTCTCCGCTTTACCCGTCCCATAAAGACCATGCGAAAGGCTGCATCAAGAATAGCTGCGGGAGACTATGACGTAAGGGTACAGCTTGAGGATAAGTCAGAGCTTTCCGAGCTTGCATACGGTCTTAATCACCTTGCTTCAACCACAGGTTCCACCGTTACCAAGCTGAAAAACGAAACACTGAAGCTTTCAAACATCATTAATAACGTTACTGATGGTCTTGCGGCTTACGATACAAGCCTCAGACTTATGACTTATAACGCCGCACTTCTTAAGATCTGTAAAGAGGACTATTTCCAGCGCCCCGAAATAAAGGATGCCCTCATACAGGTAATGAAGGACGGCCAGGTTCGTACGGTAATTCTCGAAGAACAAAACGATATTCTCCGCTTTACCTTTACCCAGATAAAAACCAATGACGTGGTAGAGGGTGCGGTGGTAATCGTTTCGGATATCAGTCAGAGCGAAAAGCTTGAAAGACTGAGAAGAGAGTTCGTTGCCAACGTTTCTCACGAGTTTAGAACACCCCTTACTATTATTCAGGGTTCTGTGGAGGTTCTTCTTGACGGCGCGGTTACCGAGCCCGAAGAGGTGCAGAGATTCCATGAAAGAATTGCCACTGAGGCAAGTGCCCTTGAAAGGCTTGTTCGTGATCTTTTGGATACCTCCAGATTTAAAGCGGGTAAGATAAAGCTTAAGCCCACCCGTGTCAACGGCGTAGAGCTTCTCACCTCTCTTACCGACAGTCTGGTGCCCGTGGCAAAGGAAAAGGGTATACATCTTGTATACGAGCACTCCGAGCTTCCCGACTTCTGGGCGGACTACGACAGACTCCGTCAGCTTATAATCATCTTTATAGATAATGCCATTAAGTTTACATCCGAGGGCGGATACATCACCGTATCCACCTATCAGAAGGACAATATGGGATACATCTGCTTCAAGGATACAGGCGTAGGTATTAACCCCGAAGAGATTCCCTTTATCTTTGAAAGATTCTATAAGGTTGATAAGGCGCGCGGCGGTTCCGAGACTGGTACCGGTTTGGGTCTTTCCATCGCAGGACAGATAGTACAGCTCCACGGCGGTAAGATAAACGTTGAAAGTGACTTGGGTAAGGGTACTACCTTTAAGGTAATGCTTCCCCTTTATGATGGTCAGGATCAGCTCGCCGAACAGGACGAATAAATAAAAAACTTTTAAGAGCTAATGCAAAATGCGTTAGCTCTTTTTTTGTAAAGTTTTTGTGAACGGTATTGACAGCGTAACATTGTTATGCTATAATGCAAGCGTAACAATGTTACGGCAGGAGGGGTTCAATGAGTAACGAAAGCTTGATTTCAAAAAAAGAACTGCTTGCGAGATATAATATCTCATACGGCGCTCTGTATAGGTGGAAACGTAAGGGGCTTATTCCCGACGAGTGGTTTATAAAGAAGGCGACTTCAACGGGGCAGGAAACCTTTTTCCCCGAAAAGCTTGTGTGTGAAAGAATCGAAACCATACAAAGTATGAAAGAGGACGTTCTTCTTGACGAGCTTGCCCAAAAGCTTTCGGGTGAGGAAAAGAAAAACGAGTTTATCGTTCTTGATACCGAGTTTGGAGAGAAAAGCTTTAGGCTTTGCGACGTAAAGTCCATTTCCGTTGTGGACAAAAACGGAGAAGTAACGGATATTATTGAAACTGTAAAAAATATACTCAATAAGGGCAACTAAAGAAAGGTTGGTAAATATATGAATATAAGCGGAATCGGAACCATTCCCGCTGGTGAATACAATCAGAAAATAAGCATAAGCGGAGACTGCAAAATTGACGGTAACGTAAGATGTCCTGAGTTTTTCTGTGCTGGCATAGGAAAGGTAAAGGGCAATATTGACTGCTCTGGCGAAGTTCATATTTCAGGCTCCATGACTTCAGAGGGCTACATTATAGGCGAGTCTGTAGCGGTTAGTGGTATTTGTGAGATAAAAGGAAGCTGTATCGCAAAGGACGAATTGAGGATATCGGGCTTCTTAAAAACTAAATCTGTAAAAGCGGCAACTCTTACTAGTAAAGGAATAATAATCGCAAAAGAAGGTATAGAAGCAGAAAAGGCAAAGATTTCTTCTGTAATAGAGTGTGCCGGCTTGTTTAATGCTGAAACTATAGAGATTGTGATGACCCCCGGTAGTTCTAATAATAAAATAGGTAGTATAGGCGGAAGTGATATAAAGATATATTCAAAGATTAGCTCGCGAGAAAAGCCTGATTCCCGTATACTTCTTTTATCCAAGGTTGTAGATAGATTCTCTGGCTTTACCATTACACATATTTCCGAATCCATAGAGGGCGATGTAATCGCTCTTGAAAACGTTAAAGCTCCCCTTGTGGTCGGCCGAATTGTTGCTGTGGGCGCAGGGTGTGACATAGGGCTTGTTCAGTATAGCGAGGCCATAGAGATAGATCCCGATGCAAAGGTTGAAAAACAAGAAAAGATATAAAGAAAAGGTCTCCCCAAAAGGGAGACCTAATTGCTTTATAAAAGGACAAAAGTTGTTATAGATTACTCTATAACAACTCTTGTAAACACCCAAACACACAACAAAATTACGAGATGTAAGTGGTGATATAAGTTCAAGTACAACCGTTTGGGCAAAATTGCCAATCCCTTATTCGCATATATTATAATACATTTCTTAACTTTTGTCAAGATTTATGTTCCCTTAAAAGTGTGACAAAAGGCTGAAATGTTGGGTTTTCAGCCACATTTTCCCCATTTATCGCCCATTTTTTGATTTTTCGGCGGAAGGCTCGGTATAAAACTCAAAGGCTGAGGAAAGATAAAAACGTAAAAACTTGATAGGTGGGTTAAATAATGTATATAAGAAGACGATCCTTTGTACTGATACTCTCATTTGCTTTGTTTGCGACTGCAATAACAGGGGGATTTTTATTTTGCGAGGCAAAAAATAACGCCTCTCTTGTGTCCGATAACGGCTATGGCTACCAGCGTGATATAGCAAACCTTGCCGTTTCTCTGGACCAAATAAGCAGGGGATTACAGAAGGCAAAATATGCACAAACGCCCTATCGCTCAGCGGCAATAGCTGCGGAGCTTCTTGCCGAAGCGGAAAGCGCAAGAACATCCCTTTCTTCACTTCCGACTTACGAGCTTATGTTGGAAAAGACAAATGAGTTTTTGAGCCGAGTGGGGGATTATTCCATGTATCTGACCCGCAAGGCCATTAACGGCGAAACCATAACGGCGGAAGAAATGGCAAACTTAAACTCCCTTGCCCAGTCTGCGGTTATTCTTGCGGATAAGATGGCGGAAATAGAAGCTTCCGTCATAGGCGAGAATATGGATTACGACACCATATCAGATATGTTTGACGTTCCCGATGAGTATTGGGAGCAGAGCATTGAAACCTCCGCCGGCGGATTTTCGGGGACAGAAGCTCCAAACGACTTTCTGGGCTTTGAGGAGATTTTCCCTTCGGATGAGTTTAATTACGACGGTCTTTACTCCGATCATCTTAAAACAGTTACTTCCCCCTTCCTTGATTCTTTAGAAGCAATAACCGAAAAAGAGGCCAAAGAAAAGGCGGCGGCAATTCTGGGTTGCCCCGTAGAGGACCTTTCTCTTACGGGTGACGTGGGAACTACCAGCATGAAATGTTACGTTTTCACCCGTGGACAGAACGGAGCTACTGTATATCTTACCAAGCAAGGAGGATATCTTTATTCTTATTCCTCAAATGGCAGCACTACTATGGGTGATATCTCCGTTGACGAGGATACAGCTGTAGCTTCTGCGGAAGAATTTCTTGCAAAATGCGGATATTCAAATTGCGGCAGAGCTTATTGGCAGTATCAAGATAATCTGATTATG
>JAZRLW010000217.1:0-8577 GCA_045647025.1 Eubacteriales bacterium | reverse complement strand
CGCATAGCTGCCCTGAGGGATTGTTACATTTTTGGATGCGCCTCCGTCAGCCGTAAAGCCCTTAACGTCGAGCTCTGTAACGGTGGCAATAACGTCCGTCTGAGGATTGTCAAGCCTGATTGAAGTGGAAGCTCCAGCCTTAACAGCTACTGTAATAACACCGTGCGCGTCAGCTGTAACGTTTCCGTTAGAGGTTTCGATTACTGCGTTTGCGTATGCGCTTCCCAGATTAACCTCGTAGGTGAATTCCAATGTGGTAGGAACAGTTGAGTTGGCGAAGGGATGAACTACGGTTTTTCTTATAATGAGTTCTCCGTCGGTGTTAAGGTTGTTTGTAAACTCTATCGAGGATAGGGCCTTGTTGATTATGGTAACATCAGCGGTAGTTCCTGCTACGGGAGTCCCGTTTACACTAACCGATAAAAGCTCGTAGTTTACGGTAGCATTTTCGGTTACGGTGTAGGTTGCGCCTTCGGGAAGGTTTGTCAGATATACTGTTTCGTCCTTCTTTAGGGTTAATGTTGTAGCCTTGCTGGTGAATGTTACGGTTGTATCAGTAGCGTTACCGTTTGCATCCACGATAACTGCAGAATAGGTTCCGTCCGCAGCGATGTCGTTTGTTCCTGTTACTGTGAAAGTGAATACGGGATCCGTACCGGGTTCAAATGTGGTAACTTTCTTGGATATCTTGATGCCCTGTGCGGGAGCGTAGGTTATCTTACCGTTATTACCGAGTATGAGGTCGGAATAATAGTGGTCAACGCCGTTTATCGTATCGCTTTCTATAGAGGGGTAATGAGAATGGTCAAGCGTGTTGGTGAGGTTAGTTCTCTTGTCAAAGGCGTTGTCGTGGAAGTGTCTGTGCACAGTTCCTTTGGGGATATACCAGCCGATTCCAACCTGCGTTGCTGCCTTAAGAGTCTCAGCAGACAGATGCTCATATTCATAGGCTACGGTAGCAATATAACTTCCGTCGCTATTAGTGGCACCGTTCCATGAGAAGATATTTACTTTTCTGTAAAACTCTCCGGAAGTGGGCTTTGCTGCTTCTGTATAGGGAACGTAATTATTGCCGTCTTTTACGAGTATTTCTGCGTCCTCGGTAAAGTAATAACGCTCGTTCATCGTATTGGGTTCAAACCATGCAACGGTGTTTATTTCCTTTGAGGGGGAGAGTACATCGCTGTTGATAAGGTTTTCATCCCACTGGTTTGTGTAGAAAGAATATGTACCGTCTGTATTTCTGTGTTCGGCGGAAACTTTCTCTACAATATTGTAGGGGGTTATATCGTCTCTGAGTCCTACTTCAAAAAGAAGTTGGATAGGTTCATTGGCATTGTAAGAAACGGATATGTTGTCAGCCGTTTCTACCGATTCGCTGTCAAGAGTTATATCGTAGCTTACTGTAGGAATGAGGGCTGCGGGAATCTTCCAGATTACTTGCTGGTCACCCGTTGCTATTTCCGTTCTTACCTGAACGGATACAAATATCATAGAGCTCTGAGAGATGGGATCGAGATGAATAGGATCAATATATCCGTATGATTTAACCGTGTATTTCGCAGAATCAGGGATCGATGTTGCGTTAAATTCCTCGTCATAGAAGCCAAGGTAATTGCCTTTTTCATCTGCATACCAGCCGATATAGTTGCTGTACTTTGTGTTCCCGGTAGCCGTTGCGGGGGTATAACTTATCTGGCCGTAGTTATATGCGTAGTCTATGAGTTGTATTGCTTCGGATTTGGAGATGCCAAGACGGGCTGCTGCCGCATTAACGAACATCGTTCCAAGCTCTGTGGGATTCTGTGGTGTACCCAGGTCAAGATCCGTACCGTTGTCTACGTGATCCTCGTTGAGCTCTGCAGCCAAGGAAAGGCCTGTGTAAAGTTTTCCGTCAAGAACGATACCTGCAACGTTTTTAATGTCCATGTACTCGCCAATATCGTCGACGAATGTTATATAACCGTCAAAGTTTATGTCATTTTCTTCGTAATCGGTGGGATAGTAACGGGACTGAATGATTATCTCCTGAACTATCTTGTCGAATACGTCTGCAAAGTTCGTAGAATCTGCAGCAAAATATTCGTCTGCATATACTCTCTGATCAACGCTGGAGGGGAATGTTACGGAAGTGTTTGTTCCGTTGGGATCAGATACTGTGGTAGAGGATACGGATGTGTTTCCTCCTATGGTTACGGAACCGGTTCTTACCAAAGAGTTCCACCAACCTGCGATTGTATCGTTGTTGGAGTCTTCGGGGTTCATTGTGTCCGTGCTTATGGAGTTGCCAAGTCCCAAGGTGTAGAAGAGGGGAGTGGTTGTTGCGTAATGAGCATCAAGTCTTGCCTTTGCATAAGCTGCCGCCAACTGGGTAGCAAAATATATGGAATCACTTCCGCCGGAGCCGCTACCGAGATTGGACTGGCCTTTTGTGTAGTAGGAGCTTCTTGCCCAGGTGGGAGCACCGTCGCTCATAAGAACCATGATGGGCATTCTGGTCGTTCCTGCCTGTATCTGGCCGGGTGCGATTTCCGTATCTGCCTCGAGGAGCTCTTCCATTGCGGTATAGATACCGTTGGAAATAAAGGTTCCGCCGATCTTTTCAGCATAGGCGTCCGCTACTGCTGTATATCCGCCGAGTGCATCGTCATAAACCGTAACTCCCGTGCCTATCGACACAGCGTCTATGGTTTCGGTTTTGGTTTCATAATGACCGTCCACCCAGTGCCTGTTCGGGCCCCTGCCTTCCCAGTGGCCATCGACCCAGACCTGAGTTTCGATCTCTTTTTCGCCGTATACCAGGTAGACGTCGTTTGCCTGGTCGTATCTGCCGAGAGGAAGGAGTACTGTGGCTGTATCAGAGGAGGAATTGCCGATGCTGGTGCTTCCCGAATAAAGAACAACGCCTACTCTGTTATGGTTATTAGTATTCTGTAACTTCTTTATCGCTGCGTTTGCCGCATTGACCATGGTACTTGCGTTGTTGGCGGACATGGATGCGGAAATATCAAGGATAAGCATAGTGTCGGTGGGGATGTGTGAATAACCCACAATGGACTTGTTCGACGCAATCGCCGATAAAGCCACCAGCAGATTATTTTCAGAATCCACCATTCCTACGGGATATCCCCTTACGCTGGTAGTTACGTCACTAAAAGCTGACGCGTCTGTAAATACGGATTTATCCATCCATACGGCGCCTGCGTTCATCGTGCTCTTATTGTCCGGTCCTATGAATGCTTCCCAACCGTCAATGGTGGGGAGGTCAGCAATCTTTTCTGTAATACCGAGACTTACGGTCTCTGCACCAGACTGTATTGCCAATCCGGAAAATGTGGAAACAATTATTGTTACTGCAAGGAAAAGAGATAAACATCTTTTCATAGCAATCCTCCTGTTTATTTTTACCGACGAATATTTCATTCCTTTTCACCTTTACACACTCTTGCTTTTTTGATCTTGAATATTCGGCAGTCAATTATTTATTCGTAAATTACAACCGTTTTGCCGGTAAGAGTGTGGTCCTCTTCTCGTGCAAAATGGCGCAGTCTTATCTACATTGTGTTACATTATAACATATAATACCGACAATTGTCAACAGAAACTAATAAAAAACAGTTGTGATTTTTTTAAAAAATGTAACTGTTATCAATCGTTTTACGGTAAAAAAATAAGGACCTCCCTTTCGGAAAGTCCTGTTCGTTTAGATGCGTGGTTAATTAATAACTCTTACCTTCAGAACACCTTCGATATTGCTTATTTTATGGGCAATACCGTTGCCTTCTATTTTGCTGGAAAGGTCGATAATAACGTAGGCTACATCGCCCTTTGATTTACTGTTCATTGCTTCTATATTGAGGTGTGCGTTACCTATGACTTGAGAAATACCGTTAAGCATATTGGGAACGTTTTTGTGTATGACGCATATTCTCGTGCCTTCGGTTCTCTCGGAACGAACTTCAGGGAGGTTTACACTGTTTTTAATGTTGCCGTTAAGGATATAGTCAGCCATCTGTATAGCGGCCATTTCTGCGCAGTTATCCTCCGATTCGGGGGTGGATGCGGCAAGGTGAGGAATAGCAATCGTATTCTTCATTTCCATAACCTTGGCATTGGGGAAGTCGGTGACGTAGGATGCTATCTTTCCCTTGTCAAGGGCCGCTGCAAGGGCTTCAAAATCAGCAATTTCGGCTCTGGAGAAGTTGAGGATCCGCACTCCGTTTTTCATCAGTTCTATAGCTTCTGCGTTAAGACTGCCTTTTGTTTCTGCGTTAAGGGGAATATGGTAAGTGATATAATCGCACTTCTCGTATATTTCCTTTTTGGAGTCGGCTTTTATAACCGAGTTGGAGAGATTCCAGGCCGAATCAATGGTGATAAAGGGGTCGTATCCGTATACGGTCATGCCCAGATTGGTGGCAGCAGTGGCAACCATGGCACCGATGGCGCCAAGGCCTATTACGCCCAGAGTTTTCCCCTGTATTTCGGGGCCGCCGAAGGCTCCCTTGCCCTTTTCTACCAGAGCGGGGATCTCGTCGCCCTTGTCGGCAATGGACTTAACCCAGTTAATGCCGTCAACAACCTTTCTGTTGGCAAGGAAGAGGGCACAAATAACCATTTCTTTTACGGCGTTTGCATTTGCACCGGGGGTATTGAAAACACATATGCCTTTTTCGGTACATTGGGGAATGGGAATATTGTTTACACCCGCACCTGCTCTTGCTATGGCTGCAAGGGAAGGATTTGCGTCAAGGTCGTATTCGTGGAGGGATGCGGAACGTACCAGAATTCCTTCAGGGTTCTGGCAGCTATCGGAGCAGGTAAAGAGACTTTTATCAAGCTTGGAAAGACCCACTTCTGCGATTTTATTCATGGTTTTAATGTTTATCATTGCTTCGTCCCCCTTACGCGTTTGCCTTTTCAAACTCTGCCATAAAGGCTACAAGGGCATCAACGCCTTCTTCGGGCATAGCGTTATAAATGGAAGCTCTCATACCGCCAACAGAACGGTGTCCCTTCAGGTTTACAAATCCTGCCTTTGTAGCTTCGGAAACGAATTTGGCATCAATTTCCTCATTGCCTGTAACAAAGGGAATATTCATCAAGGATCTGTCGTCGGGATTAAGAACTGTGGGCTTGAAAAGCTTGGAATTATCAAGAAAATCGTAAAGCTTCTTTGCTTTTCTTCGGTTTATTTCGCCCATAACCTCAAGACCGCCCAGCTGGTCTAACCACTCAAGCACAAGCTTGCAGACGTAGATAGCGTATGTGGGAGGCGTGTTGTACATAGAACCGTTTTCAACGTGGGTGGTGTACTTGAACATGGTGGGAGTAATATCCATAGCGTCACTTATAAGGTCTTCTCGAATAATTACCACAGTAAGACCTGCGGGCCCCATATTCTTCTGTGCGCCCGCAAAAATAAGACCGTAGTCGGATACGTTTATGGGCTCACTGAGGATGCAGGAAGAGAGATCTGCAACCAGAGGTACGTTACCTGTATCGGGAAGGTTTTTGAATCTAGTACCGTATATGGTATTATTCTGGCAGATATAAAAATAGTCTGCATCCTTATCGAATTTCTCGGGGTCGAGCTTTGGAATATAAGAGAAGGTTTTGTCCTGAGATGACGCTACTACGTTTACGGTGCCGTAACGAGATGCTTCTTCTCTGGCTTTCTTAGCCCACATACCCGTAAGGACAAGATCAATCTTGCCTTTCTTCATCAGGTTCATAGGTATCATTGCAAACTGACTGGAAGCGCCGCCCTGCAGGAACATAACCTTGTAGTTGTCGGGAATGTTCATTATCTTGCGAAGAAGCGTCTCTGCGTCGTTAATGATCTTTTCGTAGGGCTTAGATCGGTGACTCATCTCCATTACTGACATTCCGGACTCTTCGTAGCACAGCATTTCAGCCTGTGCTTTTTTTAGGACTTCTTCGGGTAAAACCGAGGGACCTGCGGAAAAATTATAAACTCTGTTCATGTTGATTTTCCGGCCTTATCTAGGTTAAGATAAGCACCTTTCCTTTCTTTAAAGATGGACCTTATAGGCCTTTATTATTTTATGCCTTTCGGAAATCTGTCGTGAAAAAAACTTGATTTCGAAAAGTATATGTTTAGCATTATATCAGAGTAAAGTAAAAAAGTCAATAGCTCATTTTAACAAAACAATGACAATGTTTTGGTATAAACCGTTTTTATTGGGGGAGAATTAAAATATAAGTAAAGAAATATAAGGATGGACCATATGAAAGCCTTTGTTGGATTGACTCTTGCTCTTAATATCGCCTTTTCCTCTTTGTTTGGAGGAATGTTAAACTATTTTGACATGAAGGACAGTAAGGACAACTTTTTCCGTCTTCATATTCGTGCTAATAGCGACCTTGAAGAAGACCAGGAACTTAAGTTGAAGGTCCGTGACGCCGTACTTGAGGTGACCTCTGTCCTTACCGAGGGTACAAAGTCGAAGACCGAAGCTATTGATGCCGTTAAGGCCGGTCTATCTCTTATAGAGGATGCGGCAAATGAGGTGCTTGTTGAAAACGGCTCCGATCAATCGCTTTCTGTCGAGGTGAAAAGGGAATATTTTGAATATAGAGAATACGGAAACTTTTATCTTCCCGCAGGGTATTACGATAGCCTCATAATAGAGCTTGGTAACGGGCAGGGACATAATTGGTGGTGCGTGGTTTTTCCCGCCGTTTGTATAAGCGGTAGCGCCGAAGCCGAAACGGTCATGGCCGTGAATACAAGCTCAATTCCCGAAGACCTTCGTTTGGCTCAAACCCCTGCTCCACAAAAGGTTAAATACGAATTTTGGATAGTAAATGCCATAAAAGAGCTCCTTGGTTTAAAATAAGAATATACGTCTGATTTGCGCTTTCTCTGAAAAGAGGAAGCGCTCTTTTTTGTTTATATGGAATTTATGTGGCGCATTTATGGGTGAAGGGGTGACAATGTTAAAAAAGTGTTGCTTTTTGTCTTAATAAAACGGATTGATTTTAGGGTGGAAAAGTGCTATAATATTATGAATAAATTTTTATTACTCATGCGTTGTATGTTTGCTTGAAGCAATGATACGAATGAAAACAGCTATTGTTGTATATTAAACGGTATAAAGGAGATAAAAAAATGAAAGTTACAGTATGTATCGGCAGTTCTTGCCACGTAAAAGGTTCCCGTCAGGTCGTTGAGCAGCTTCAGCGCCTTATTGCAGAGAACAATCTTGGGGAGAAGGTTGAGCTTGCCGGAACTTTCTGTATGGGTAAGTGTCAGCAAGGTGTTTGCGTGACTATTGGGGAGGATTTTTATTCCGTAACCCCCGATACTGTTGAAGAATTCTTTGAGAAACACATCAAGGCAAAGGTATAAACGATATGATTGTCCAGATTTGTGTGGGTAGCTCCTGTCATCTTAAGGGGGCTCCCGAGATTGTGGAACTTCTTCAGAAGGCTGTAGAAGATTATCATCTTGAGGACGAAGTAACCCTTGCTGGTAGTTTTTGTATAGGGAAATGCAACCGTGAGGGAGTCACTGTTCAGGTAGATGATGATATTCACGTGGGTATTACCAGGGAGAACTTTAAGGAATTTCTCCAAGAGCAGATATTAAATAAACTGGAAAGGAAGTAACGGGATATGCCTAACTGCTTAACGCTCAAGAAGTCCAACTGTAAAAACTGTTATAAATGTATTCGCCACTGTCCCGTTAAGGCCATACGTTTTTCGGGTAACCAGGCACACATTATAGGCAATGAGTGTATTCTCTGCGGACATTGTTTTGTTGTTTGTCCTCAGGATGCTAAACAGATAGTTGATGAAACCGAGAAGGTAAAGGTTCTCCTTCAGGGTACCGAACCCGTAATAGTAAGCTTGGCACCTTCTTTTATTGCAAACTATGAGGGTGTTGGCATTAACTCTATGCGCAGAGCATTGAAGAAACTGGGCTTTTACGACGTAGAGGAAACAGCAATAGGTGCTACTATCGTTAAAACCGAATATGAAAGAATGCTCCGCGATGAGGTCAGAGACGTTGTAATATCTTCCTGCTGTCATTCTATCAATCTTTTGATACAGAAGTATTTCCCCCAGGCCCTTGAGTTTTTGGCTGACATTGTTTCTCCCATGCAAGCTCACTGTAAGGATATTAAGAGCCGATTCCCCAATGCAAAAACTGTTTTTATAGGCCCTTGTGTTGCTAAAAAGGATGAAGCTGAGCATTATGAGGGTATTGTTGATGCTGTTCTGACTTTTGAAGAGCTTACCGAATGGTTGAATGCTGAAAAGATAGAGCTTGAGCAGGAAATGGATAATGACGAGTGTACCCGCGCCCGTTTCTTCCCCACAACCGGCGGCGTTCTTAAAACTATGGAACAAAACGTGCCCGGATATACCTATCTCGCCCTTGACGGCGTTGATAACTGTATCGCCGCACTTAAGGATATTGTTGCAGGTAAAGTACATAAATGCTTTATTGAAATGTCTGCTTGTGTGGGCAGTTGCGTAGGCGGCCCGGTTATGGAGAAATACCATCGTTCATCTGCAGTTAAGGACTATATTGCCGTTGCCGGATAT
>JAZRLW010000216.1:0-22008 GCA_045647025.1 Eubacteriales bacterium | reverse complement strand
ACACGGCGGAGAACTGCCTTGATTCTGGTCATAACCTCACGGGGGCTGAAGGGTTTAAGAACGTAGTCGTCTGCGCCGTAATCAAGACCCATGATTCTGTCTGCTTCTTCAGTCTTAGCAGTTACCATTATGATGGGAACGTTAGAGGTCTGTCTGATCTGCTTGCAAACGTCAAAGCCGTTCATCTTGGGCATCATAACATCAAGGAGTATCAAAATGGGGTTGTACTCTTTCCACATTTTGAGTGCCTGCTCACCGTCGTAAGCACAAATAGACTTATATCCCTCTTTCTGGGCATAAATCTTAAGAATATCGACAATATCTTTATTGTCGTCAGCGATAAGTATAATTCTGTCCATTTTTATCCTCCTGTTTTTCTCCTATCTTGATCCTTCGGCTTTGCCGAAGCAGAGAATTTACAATTTTTTGTGAACCGTAAAACCTTTTTTTGTCAAAAAGCGGGGCATTACACACCCTAAAAAGAGCATAAAAACCCTCTTCGTTACAATTCTATTAACATTATAAATAATATTTGTATCATTTAAGTGCCATAAATCTTTCATTTATATTACGATAATATGTCTTTTTTGTAACGCGTCCACTTTTTTGCCTTTTATTTGCTCTCGTCAAGCAACGGCAAATACAAACTTTGGGCATCTTTATGTTGAAATCTGGTTTACATATTTACAATCTTTTCTCTATATTATCATGTTTTTCCACGCTTGACCGCTTTACACCAAGAGGCGCGATTACTGTCTTACTTTTGACACAGGGCATATTAAGGCAAAACTGCGGCGCAAACTTATTAAACAATATATTCACAATTTTAGCTGTTCTCTTCACAAGTCCCCTCTTTTATGCAAAAAGCGAAGGAGAAAATCTCCTTCGCCTATACATCTTAATATATTTTTCCGCCGCCAAGAATGACGTCGCCGTCATACAAGACTGCCGACTGCCCGGGGGTAACTGCCCTTTGGGGCTCGTCGAAAAGAATCTTTACTGAATTTTCTCCCGTGGGGGTTACGGTTGCCCACTGTTCTACCTGGCGATAGCGTATTTTTGCCTTACACCGTATGGGCTCAGAAGGAACCTCCCCGGATATCCAGTTAAAGTCCCTTACCCTGGAAACTTCACGGGTGAACAAATCGTCGTTGCTTCCCAAGGTTATAATATTGTTCTGCGGATCTATTTTACACACGTACATGGGTTGGGGGAATGACATTCCCAACTTTTTATGCTGGCCTACCGTATAATAAATAACGCCCTTGTGCTTTCCTATTACGTTACCGTCAAGGTCAACGTAATCACCCTGTGGGCAAACCTTTCCCGTATAATCCTCTATGAAGGAGGCGTATTTTCCGTCGGGAATAAAACAGATATCCTGGCTGTCCTTTTGGTTCGCATTTATAAAGCCGTTTTCCGCGGCTATAGCTCTGATTTCAGGCTTTTCATATTCGCCAAGGGGAAAAAGGGTATGGGCAAGCTGCTCCTGAGTAAGATTATACAGAACGTAGCTCTGGTCCTTCATGGGGTCTTTTGCCTTTTTGAGAAGATACTTATCTCCCGACTTTTCAATGCATGCATAATGCCCGGTTACTATAAAATCGCATCCAAGTTTTCTTGCTTCTTCGTAAAGCTTCCCAAACTTAAGATGTTTATTGCAGTCTATACAGGGATTAGGAGTAAGCCCCATAAGATATTCTTCCATAAAGGGCTCTATCACACAGCTCTTAAACTCATCCCGAAAATCCATAACGTGGAAGTTCATTCCAAGACGGTTTGCAACAGATCTTGCAGCGGCTACACCGTCATTCTCGCCCGAAACAGAATCGGAACCGTTAAGGACCATTATACAGCCTTCACAATCTATACCTTTATCAAGAATAAGCTTTGCGGCAACGCTGCTGTCCACACCGCCGCTCATGGCAATAAGAGCCTTTTTGGTTGTCTTTGCGTTATTTTCCAATACGCTCATTTCCATCCTCAACTATATACTAAAAAGGGGGGTGGATAAATATCTGTCACCCGTGTCGGGCAAAAGAACCACTATATTTTTACCCTTATTTTCGGGCTTTTTTGCAAGTTCTACCGCTGCCCATAAAGCTGCGCCAGAAGAAATACCGGCAAGAACACCTTCTTTGCGGCCCAGCAAGCGTCCCATTTCATAGGCTTGCTCCTCGGTAACGGTCATAACAGAATCGTACACTTCCGTATCAAGAGCCTTGGGAATAAATCCCGCACCGATACCCTGAATGCCGTGAGGCCCTGCCTTTTTACCCGAAAGAACTGCGGAGTTTGCAGGCTCTACACCTACGACCTCCACATTTTTACATTTTTCCTTTAAGTATCTTCCTGTACCCGATATGGTACCGCCGGTACCTATACCTGCCACAAA
Organism: Eubacteriales bacterium; assembly: GCA_045647025.1. Taxonomy (GTDB): domain Bacteria; phylum Bacillota; class Clostridia; order Oscillospirales; family UBA644; genus JAZQLP01. The sequence goes on along the minus strand of JAZRLW010000216.1, from coordinate 19,613 downwards.
AACATCAACCTTCCCATCGGTATCTCTGTATATCTCTGGGCCTGTCGTATCGTAATGAGCCTTCGGATTTGCGGGGTTTTCAAACTGTCCCGCCACAAAGGAGTTGGGAATGGTCTTTGCTAATTCCTCGGCCTTTTTTATGGCCCCTGTCATTCCTTCCGCCGCAGGAGTAAGAACCAACTCTGCCCCGTAGGCCTTTAATATCTGTCTTCTTTCAAGGGACATACTGTCGGGCATAACGATAATTACCTTATACCCTTTTACTGCAGCAACTGCCGCCAAGCCTATTCCCGTATTTCCGCTGGTAGGCTCGATTATCACAGAGCCTTCAACCAACTGCCCGTTGGCCTCGGCATCCTCTATCATAGCTTTGCCTACTCTATCCTTAGCAGATCCCGCGGGATTGAGATATTCAAGCTTGGCAATAACCTTTGCACAAAGACCAAGATCTTTTTCTATATTGGTCAGTTCAAGAAGGGGAGTGCCACCTATAAGTTGGTCTACGGACGTATAAATCTTTGACACGTTAATTTCTCCTTACTTCTCGGAAATTACGTTGGAGTAAGCAGTTTTTACGCTTATTCCATCAAGCTTGCCTATTTTTCCCGACAAGGAAGAGATAACGTCCTGAGGAGCATCAATAGCCACCGAAAGAACGTTTATCTTTTTTTCCTTATAGGGAATCCCCATTCTTCCGAATATGTATTCCCCGTATTCATGAAGGATATTGTTAAGCTTCTGAACCGATTCGGTATTTTCAACGATTATTCCTATTATGGCTACTCGTGTTTCCATACTGATTCTGCCTCGCTTTAAAATTTCTTTTCTCCGTAAAGTTTTGTAATAAGAATTGCGGCCTTGTTTATATCTCCGCAACCAAGAGTGATAAATATATCTCCGGGCTGTGCTATTTCCTTAACGCGATGAGCAATGCTTTCAAAATCGGGAAGAAACTCGCCGTTGGGGAGAGCAGCAACCACGTCCTCGGCATAAATATTATAATCGTCGTTCGTTTCTCTGGCAGGATAAATGGGAGGAACCAAAACCTTATCCACAGTAGAAAGAACTGACACAAACTCTTTCATCATCATCTTTGTACGGGAGAAGGTATGGGGCTGATGAATGCCTATTATCCTCTTAAATCCGAGGGAACGTGCCGTATCAAACGTAACCTTGTAAGCATCGGGATGGTGTCCGTAGTCGTCTGCTATTACCGCGCCGTTTACGGTACAGTGATATTCAAATCTTCTGCCAACACCCTTGAAGTTCTCTATGCCCGACTTAATAGCCTCAACGGGCAGGCCGTATTCAAGAGCTACCGCAGTTGCAGCAAGAGCATTCTTTATATTATGGTAACCGGGAACCTTCAGTTCAACTCTAAAGAGGGGCTTACCGTCAAGATTTACCGTAAACGCTGACAGTCCATGCTCTATCTTTATATCAGTTGCGGTAACGTCGCCCTTTTCAATACCGAAAAGAACTACTTTACCCGAATATCCGCTACGCTCAAGCATAGTCATGGAATTCTCGTCCTCGGCGTTAAGGATAAGACATCCGCCATCCTTTACGTTGCCGGTGTATCTGGCAAAAGAGGCAATAAGGTTATCCATAGTCTTGAAATATTCCATGTGGTCGGGAGCTATATTGAGAATAACCGAAATATCAGAGTGGAAATAAAGATAGCTTTCTTTAAATTCACAGCTCTCAAAAACGCAGGGGTCACCCTCACCCAGTATATAGGAAGCTCCGGTATTGAGCATCTTTCCACCGATAATTGCAGAAGGATCGGCGCCTGCCTCCATAAATATGGAGGTAATAAGAGAAGAAGTGGTGGTTTTTCCGTGAGTTCCGGCAACGCCCACCGTCTTTTTATAACCGTCAAGAATATAACCCAAAAGCTGAGCTCTTCTGCAAACGGGGATCCCCAATTCCTTTGCGCGGCAAAGCTCGGGGTTATCATGAGCAATAGCATCGGTCATTACAACTACGGAAGGGGAGGAGGCATCGATGTTAGAGGCAGAGTGGCCGATATATACGGTCACACCCTTTTCGGTAAGCATATCAGAGGTATAGCTTTTCTGCATATCCGAGCCGCAGACGTTATGCCCTCTCTTCTTCATAATAAGGGCAAGGCTTGACATAGAAGAGCCGCCAATACCTATGAAGTATATATTTTTCGCTTTGTCAAAATTCATTGAGCAGCTTCCTTTCGGTCAATCGTTGGATTCAATGCGCTTTTTTCTGCGTTTTTTGCGCTTCTTCTGTTCTTCCTTTTTGACGACGATAACCGTCCAAATCAATATGGCAGCCACTATGGCCACACCTATAATTACAGCAACAATGGCTTCCGTCTGTCCGATATCGTCGGAAGGCAGGGCAACATCCCCATCGTTCTGTTCAACGACTCGAGGTATTTCCACCGCAATCTCCTTAAGGATAAAGGACGCTTTTTCTTTTGAAGGAAGCTTTTTTAAGAATACACCCAACACGCAAATTGTTGCAGAATTTTCTTCGGCATCGTCACTGTCGTCAGGCGTTTCTTCCTCGTCGGTCTGGGGATAAAGCGAGGTAGCAGTCCTTACGTTAAGTCTTATTACGTTTTCTCCTCTGGAAATATTCACGTCATCGAGGCTCCACTCATATTCTATGCCTTCAACGGAAAGAGTGACTTCGCCGCCCATAAAATCGCCTGCGGAATCCAGAAAGCCATTTATATCGGGAATATATAAGGCAAGTTCAATCACAGCACCGCTTCTCCCTATAACTGAAGGGTCAAAATCATCGGTAGTAAAGGAAAAGCCTACACTATCAAAGCCCGAAGAAACCGCAGATGCGGCAATTCCTCCGTCTGCGACACCTACAGACGTTCCGTCCGATCCCAGACATGTGTCCAAGGAGAGAGAAAAGATATATGATTTATCAAATTCCAAAGAATCAAAGGACACGCCCTGAATAGCAGCAGCACATATAGTAGCAGGATATAAGCAACACATGACAACTGCAACTAAAACTGCCAAGACCTTGGAAAAAGTGGGTTTTTGCATAAATTTCTCCATATAATAATGTTGTGGATTATTCCTCAACGGCAGCCTTTCGACTGTTAATAGATTTGAGGCGGTAAGCGTCGAACTTCTCGCTTCTGTCAAAATAGAGCAGACCGTTCTTTTCCTGGAAAACGTCGGTAAGCTGGGTATAACAGAATCCGCACATTTTAGGATGATCAAGAAGGACGTTTACCAATCCCTCGTATCTTTCATAGAATTCCTCTTCTGTCTGGGGAGCGTTTCCGTAACCCCAACGCTCATCGCCGTCCTGAGGAGCCCAGAGTGCACCGCCAAACTCGGATACCATATAGGGCTGTCCGAGATATTTTGCACCCTTGAGCATATCACGGTGATTTTGCCATACAGCTTCATCAGAAGTCTTGAATTCCTCAAAAGCGGCGGCAAATTTTTCAACGTCCTGTTCATAATTATGAACGTCGTATATTTCAGTAAGAGGCCCGTGAGAATATCCGCTGGAATCTATTATGATGCGAGTGGGGTCATAAGCCTTAGTGGCCTGTATCACGGCATAGTAGAGATGCTCACTGGCCTTCTCATTGGTTTCATTAAAGGGGCACCAACCGATAAGAGCGGGGCTGTTATAGTCACGCATAACGGCCTCCATCCATTCGGGCAGCATAAAGTTCATAGCTGCCGGATTGGTCACGTCAAGCCCCCAACTGGGATATTCTCCCCAAATGAGATAACCCAGCTTGTCCGCCCAATAAAGGTATCTGGGCTCAAAAATTTTCTGATGCATACGGGCGCCGTTAAAGCCCATCTTTTTAGAGAGCAGTATATCGTCACGAAGGGCCTCGTCGGTGGGCGCGGTATATATACCGTCGGGGAAGAAGCCCTGGTCAAGAATAAGACGTTGAAAGATAGGAGTATCGTTTATCTCTATGGCATGTCCCTTTATGGATACCTTTCTCATGCCAAAATAGCTGGTAACACAGTCTTGCCCGACACACACCTCAAGGTCGTAGAGAACAGGGGTGTGGGGGAACCATAGCTGAGGATCCCTTATTATCATTGAAAAGTCAACGCGGGTACCGTTTATCTGCGCGGAAGTAGCAGCCGCGCCTTCTCCATCAATGGAGGCAAAAGCGTGTACTTCTCCAGAGTAGGATTTGTTAAGAGTGGCGGAAATATGCAATTTTTCATTATCCACGTCAGGAGTAAGCTTAAGTGACGTTATGTAAATATCAGGAACGTATTCTATCCACACAGTTTGCCATATTCCGGTGGTACGGGTATAATGACAACCGCTGTTTTCATATTTAATAGCCTGTTTTCCCGTAGGCTGGAAAGGATCCCTGGTATCGTCCTTCGCAAAAACCACAAGATCATTTTTGACGTCGGTACGTACAAGGTGGGTAATGTCAAAAGAAAATGGGGTATACCCGCCGATATGTCGTCCGACGAAGTTTCCGTTTACCCAAACTTTTGTGGCGTAATCTACCGCTCCGAAGTGGAGGATTACTCGATGATTTTGTCCTTCTCTGGTAATACGGAATTTCTTTTTATACCAAACTCCGTTTATAAAATCCGTCTTTCCAATGCCCGAAAGGGGACTTTCGGGAGCAAAAGGAACTATTATTTTCCCGTCAAAAGTTTCACGCTCATAAAAACGGCGCTCTTCCCCCACGAGAGAATTATCCTCCTCGTACTGCCATTCGCCGTTAAGATTCTGCCAGAGATGACGTACCAACGAAGGACGCGGATATTCTTGTCTGGTAACTGTAAGTTCGCGCTCCATAAATAAACTCCTCCAATAAAAAGACTCAAGAGGTCGGAAAAACCGACTTTGAATCCGGATGCAATAAATATTTGTCTTTTTTAGTATCCTAATATATGTAATTAATATCCTTCATGGTAAGAAAGCGAAGAATCGTTCTCTATCCACTCTTTTTCCACGTCTATAACGCGATAATCGGTCTTCGTATCTCGTACGATAACCGTGGAAATGCCGGCATTAATAATAAGACGCTGGCACATAGAACAGCTGGTAGTGCCGTCGACAAGCTCACCCGTCTGTCCGTCCATACAGGACATATAGAGAGTTGCGCCCAGCATCTCTTCTCTGGATGCGGCTATGATTGCGTTAGCCTCCGCGTGAACGGAGCGGCAAAGCTCGTATCTTTCGCCTCTGGGAATATTAAGCTCCTGACGAATACAAATACCTCTGTCGCAACAGTTTATACGGCCTCTGGGAGCTCCTGCATAACCGGTGCTTACGATAATATCGTTTTTCACGATTACCGCGCCAAAGCGTCTTCTCAGGCAGGTGCCTCTTTCGGCAACTATCTGAGCGATATCAAGATAATAGTTGATTTTGTCGATTCTGTCCATTTTACTCAAGCTCCTTTACGCCTCTTGATCCAATGAGTGCAAACACTGCGAAAACTGTACCTGCAGGAAGGGCAACATGCCATACCTGAATGGGGAGATTTCTGATAAACAGCGTTACCGCCGCAAAGGCAGCAAGGGCAAAAAATACTATTGTTAATACAAAAAATACGGTTGAAAGAAACTCCTTTTTTCTATCCTCGCAGGACAAACCAAGACCTCGGCAGAGAAAGCTGACGAATATCATATTAAGAGCCAGAACGATAGGGGCGCCTGCAGAGAAGATAAAGTTTACAATATCCGCCATAAACTTAAAGGTTGACGAATCCATAAAATTTTGGGGAAGAAGAAAGCTCATACTTCCCAAAAACTGAACGAAGGTAACAGCCAACATACCGGCGGCAATGGTGCTGGCATCCTTGAACCATCTGTTTACAGTTCCCGTCTTTTCAAGCTTAAACCATAATATCAGATATCCAACAAAATCGGGGAATATATCGATATACTGGGTATCAGACAAAGGTACCTCAAATGTTACGAAAATAAACGCTAAACCTAAAACTATAAAAAGCACTGTTTTGCCGCCTTTCACTATTATTGGTCAAGACCCGACTGTCTGTAAACCTCTTTAAGAATGCGAAGGGTCTTCATGGCCTCTTCGGGAGATATCCAGAAGGGGCCGTTTTCGAGATTTTTATAAAAGTCCGAAATTATAGATGCGTGGGCATTTCCCCAGTAATCTTTACCATTGGGAGACGTGGAGTCATTGTTAGCGACTTCCACGGTGCCGTCGGTGTATCTTACGGTAAGATTGCCTCCGTTTATTTCAGCGATACCATTTTCTCCACTTATTTCAAGGAAAATAGGAGAGTTTTCGCAATATGAAGTGGTGGCATAGAATATACCGTGCGCGCCCCCCTCAAAGGTAAGGTTGATAGACGCGGTATCCTCTACCTCAACGTAATCGTGGTAGTCGGTAGAAGCATGTCCTTTTACCGCTTCCACCCTTCCTCCCATAAGCCACTGCATAAGGTCGAGGGTATGTATACTCTGATTTATAAGCACGCCGCCGCCCTCGGTTGCCCACTTGCCTCGCCAATCACTGTCAAGATAATAGCTTCTGGGCTTTGACCATGTAACGGCGCCCCTTGCGCCCTTAAGTTTGCCAAGTTTGCCATCGTCAATCAGTTTTTTCAGGGTAAGAGATACGTTATTGTATCTGTTCTGGAAGCAAACGGCTATATTGGCCGAGCTTTTCTTTGCGGCCTCGACTATAGCCGCGCCTCCTTCAAGGGTGGAGGCTATAGGCTTTTCAAGTACCACGTTTACATTATTTTCAAGACAATATACCGCCACGGGTGCGTGCAGCCAATGGGGAAGGCATATATGTACGCAATCAAGCTTTTCCTTGGAAATCATTTCTTTGTAATCGGTGTAATAAGCGCAGCCGTATTCTTTGGCTATAGCCTTTGCTTTATCCTCTATTATATCGCAAACGGCTACAAGCTCCGCCATATCCGATGCCTTTACGGCATCCAGATGGCATACGGAAACAACTCCGCAACCTATTACTGCAGATTTTATCATACTAATCCTCCATATTGCCGTTTTACGGCAACGAAAAAACAAATTAAATCTTTTCAGAGAAAAGATTTAATTTGGGCGTGAAGAACGCACAATATTTTGCCGAGAATACCCTTCACGCTATAAACAAAACCTTTCGATATGAGTTATCTCTTTTTTACTATTTTTAAAACGGGCTTTCCGCAAGGCTCATCCTTTATATCCCTATCGGGATCTTCGGCAACGGCAATCTTTACGGAAAATTCCTCTTCAAGAGCCAATATATTAGCTCTTTTCTGCCCCGTCATTCGGGAAATTCCTCCACGGCCCGTTCTTATAACGTAGGTGTCTCCCTTTTGGGGATTCAGCTCCGTAAATATTTTTCTTGCCTCATCAAGACATATGCGCTGCATAACAAGCTCCCCAAAAGCGGGATGATAAGGTCCACCGACCACACCCGAATTATGGGAAAGGTCGGAAGAATGAAGTCCTATACGGAGAATATTTATGCTCTTGGATGAAAAAAGCTTTACTGCCTCGGCAGAATATTCAACAGCTTCATCTACCGAAAGAGGAACGTACTGCCCCTGCAAATAAAGACTTTCAAGCTCGGTATCGGCAATAACCACAGTGGGATATATCCTTACTCCGTCGGGATTTAATTCCGCCGCCGTACGGAAAGTGGCAGCGATGGTTTCCTTCGTATCTCCGGGGAGTCCGGGCATAAGCTGTAAAACCAGCCTGAAGGGGCGCTTTTTTATAAGATCTATGGCATTAAGGGTTTGTTCTACCGTATGGCCTCTCTTGGAAGCCTTAAGCACTTCGTCGTTAAGACTCTGAACTCCCAATTCTATGTCCGTAACGCCATATTCTTCAAGTATATCCAAAATCTCGTCGGAGATATAATCGGGGCGGGTGGAAAGACGGATACCCGTCACTCCTTGTCCCAGATACCGATTCGCTTCCTTGAGATAGGCAATCATTTTATCCTTGCCTATTCCCGTAAAGGAACCGCCGAAAAATGCTATGTCGCATCCCGCAAATCTGTGCGAAAGTCCCTCAACGGCATCCTTAAGAAAATCTTTTACACTGTCAAAGGGAAGTTCTGCCCCCGCAATCTTTTTCTGATTGCAGAACACACATTGATTGGGGCAGGCCGCATGGGGAACGAATACGGGTATGGTGGCGTGTCGCCCAAAGGTTTCAAGACTCATTTCTGAATCACGCCCATAAGTATGAGAGCCTTCTTTGCCGCTTGCTGTTCGGCGTTTTTCTTTGAATGGCCCTCGCCTATTCCTATAACGTTTGAATTAAGGAGAACTTCGCAGGAAAAGACCTTATCGTGTTCAGGGCCCTTTTCTCCAACGATTCTGTAGCTTAATCTCTCGCCCTTATTCTTCTGAACGATTTCCTGAAGAAGGGTCTTATAATCCTTGAAGAACTCGTCGGCATTCTTGGTAACCTCCGAAAGGAAGGGAACCACAAAACCCTTTGCAGCCTCATAGCCTGCATCAAGATAGATAGCAGCTATAACGGCCTCAAAACAGTCCGCAAGGGTTGAAGGACGAAGCTTGCCTACGTCCTTTTCGCCCTTTCCGAAGAGCATATAGTCGCCCAAGGACAGGGTTTGGGCAAACTCAAAAAGGGAGCTTTCGCAAACCGCTTTCGCCTTCATCTTTGTCAGATATCCCTCGTCTTTATCCATATTGAAATAGAGATACTCTGCACACACAAGAGAAAGAACGGAGTCGCCGAGAAATTCCAGACGCTCGTTGCTTCCGCCCTTGGTGGCGTGCTCGTTTTCATAGGATGAGTGGGATAAGGCGTTGATAAGCAGATTAATATCCGCAAACTTATGACCTATTTTTTCTTCAAGTTGTTCCAAGTTATTGTTTAGCTCGTTCATGGTTGTTTTATCTCCTCAGCATCGCCTAAAGGGCGATCCTTTTCAACGATGCCATTTCCCTAATCAGGATCAGGCTTCAGATTTTTGCTCTATAAGTTTTTCCAGGTCGCCAACGGTTTCTACGTCCTCAAGCTCAGCCTCACTCACGAGAATATCAAACTCCTCCTCGATAATGAGTGAAAGCTCAATAAGATCCTCCATATCGGCATTGAGGGTTTCGGAAAAGGATGTTTCCTTGGTCAAAAACCCTTCGTCAAGCTCAAATATATCCTCCAGGATCTCGCAAAGCTTCTCGTATACCATACAGTTCCTCCGTAAATCTGAATTAATTATTTTCTTTGTTTTCTACCACATCAGCGGTTGCTGCCGCAGCCTGCTCTGCTTTCTGGCTTTCAAGGCTTTCGGCTATCTGAGAGATAACGTCGCCCTTGGCAAATCTGACGGCCTGCCTTATGGCATTTTTAAAGGCCTTGGCATCACTGCTTCCGTGAGCTTTTACAAGGGGTTTGGATATACCAAGAAGAACGGCACCGCCGACTTCCTTATAGTCCACCCTCTTTTTCAGGTTGTCAAGATTGCCTTTAACAAGAAGAGCCGCTATCTTCGATACTATACTGCTCATAAAAAGGTCTTTTATGAGGCCGACCATAAACTTTCCCATACCTTCTACGGTCTTAAGTACCAGATTGCCCGTAAATCCATCGCAAACGAAGACGTCACACTCGCCTGTCATAAGGCCGCGGCCTTCAATGTTGCCGACAAAATTGATGTACTTATTGTTCTTGAGTAACTCATAGGACTCAAGGCAAAGCTGGGTACCCTTGGTCTCTTCCGCGCCGTTATTGGCAAGACCGACTCTGGGATTTTCGATACCCTCGGCGTTCTTCATATATACGGAGCCCATAATACCGAACTGATCAAGATACTCGGGACGGCACTCGGTATTGGCACCACTGTCTATTATCATAACGTATCCGCTTTTTGAGGGAAGGATAGGAGCCAAAGCAGCTCTCTTGACACCCTTTATGCGCTTAACTATAAGGGTACCGCCCGCAAGAAGGGCACCTGTGTTTCCTGCAGAAACCATTGCGTCACCCTTGCCGTCGCGCAAAAGGCGAAGAGCAACACCCATAGAAGAGTCAGCTTTTTCCTTAAGCACTGCAGTGGGAGTATCGTGCATATCCATAACGTTTTCCGCATCCACTATCTCAATACGTTCAGCAGAAAGAGCGTTTTCAGAGATCGCCTTCAAAAGCTCTTCTCTCTTACCTACGGCTATAATATCAACGTCACATTCTTTTACGGCCGCAACGCAACCCTTAAGAAGTTCTGCAGCTCCAAGGTCGGAGCCCATGCAATCGGCTATTATTCTCATATTTTTCCTCGTTCTATTCTAAGTAATTGGCTGTAGTTTCAATATATGCCTTTATCTCATCCAATGCTCTGTGAGAGTAGGCCTCTTTTCTGTCTTTTTTCTTTATCTTATACCCCAAGGGCTCAAAAATTCCGAAGTTCACGTTCATAGGCTGGAAGGAATCAATGGCAGAATTACTTATATAAGCGGCAAGAGCGCCTATGGCGGTTCTGTTACCAAAGATAATATCCTTCTCTATAAGGGGATTTGCATTAAGGCCGCAAACAAGACCCGACGCCGCAGATTCAAGGTATCCTTCAACACCCGTCATCTGACCTGCGAAGAAAAGGCCCTTCTTCTTTCTCGCCTCGAATGTTTCAGTAAGGCAGCAGGGAGAGTTTATAAATGTGTTTCTGTGCATCACACCATATCGTACGAACTCTGCATTTTCAAGTCCGGGAATAAGGGAAAATACCCTTTTCTGTTCCCCAAACAGCAGGTGAGTCTGGAAGCCCACGATGTTATAAAGGCTGGCTGCTGCGTTATCCTTTCGGAGCTGAACCACAGCGTGGTATTTTCTGTCGGGATATCTGCTATCTACCAAGCCTACGGGCTTAAGAGGGCCGAAGAGAAGAGTTTCGTAGCCCCTTCTTGCCATTACCTCTACGGGCATACAACCCTCAAAGACCTTATCGTCCTCAAAGTCATGAAGATGAGCCCCTTCCGCCGAAACAAGAGCGGCATAAAAAGCATCGTATTCCTCTTTTGTCATGGGACAGTTTATATAGTCGGGGGTACCCTTGTCATATCTTGATGCAAAGAAAGCCTTATCCATATCTATGCTGTCTGCCGTAACTATGGGAGCGGCGGCATCGAAGAAATGGAGGGAATCCTGACCGAAGAATTTAACTATCTCTTCAGATAACGCATCGGAAGTGAGGGGCCCGGTGGCTATGACTGCGGGACAATCAAAATCAAGTGAGGTTATCTCTTCATTTTTTATTTCTATATTGGGGTGTGTCTTTATTTTTTCGGTAACAAGAGCCGAAAAAGCATCTCTGTCAACTGCCAGAGCGCCACCTGCGGGAACGGCTGTAGCGTCAGCACACTCCATTATAAGGGACCCGAGAAGTCGCATCTCTTCCTTAAGAAGACCTACCGCATTGGCAAGACCCGTGGCACGGAGAGAATTTGAACAGACCAGCTCGCAAAGGTCATCTGACTTATGAGCGGGGGTCTTTTTATGGGGTTTCATTTCATAAAGGGTTACCTTTACGCCCCTCTTGGCCAATTGCCAGGCTGCCTCGCAGCCCGCAAGCCCGCCGCCTACAACAATAACTTTATTCATTGGTTTTATCTTCTGCTTCAGATTTAGTTTTTTTAGTGGGAGCAGCCTTTTCAAATCCACAGCCTTCGCTTAAACAAATGAGCTTGGAAAATTTCTTGAAAAGGGTCTTTCCGCACTGGGGACATTTATCGGCTACGGGAATATCCCAGGTCATAAACTTACATCCGGCATAATCCTCACAAGCGTAGAAGGTCTTGCCTGTACGACTCTTGCGGATTATCATTTTCTTGCCGCAGTTGGGGCAGGTGCCGGGAGCAACGTTGAGAACGGCCTTGGTATTTTTGCAGGTAGGATAGTTGGGGCAGGCAAGGAATCTTCCGAAGCGGCTTACCTTATAAACCATCATGCTGCCGCAAAGCTCACATTTCACGTCGCTGACTTCGGGCTCTGTCTTTACTGAAATCTGACGGCTGTTCTTTTCTGCGGTTTCAAGCTCTTTAACAAAATCCTTATAGAAGTCGGTCATTACCTGCTCATAGGTCATTTTGCCTTCGGCAACGTAGTCAAGCTGCTCTTCCATTCCTGCAGTAAAGTTAACGTCTACTATGTCGGGGAAGTTTTCAACCATCATATCGTTTGTAACAAAGCCAAGCTCGGTGGGAACCAGCATCTTGCCCTCACGGGAAATATATCCGCGTTCCTGAATGGTGGAAACAATGGTTGCATAGGTGGAAGGACGGCCTATGCCGCTTTCCTCAAAGGTCTTAACCAGCGACGCTTCGGTATATCTGGAAGGAGGCTGGGTGAATTTCTGTTCATACTTGAGCTCGGAGAAGGGGAGAGCCATTCCCTGCTCAAGATTTGCGGGAAGCTTGGATGCGGAAAGGTCATCTGCATCCTCCTGAGCCGCATAAAGGACGGTAAAGCCTTTAAACCTGAGGACAGAGTCGTTTGCCTTGAAGATATATCCATTGGCTTCAATATCCACAGAAAGGGTATCGTATACGGCGTTGGACATCTGGGAAGCCATAAATCTTGCCCAGATAAGCTTATAGAGCTTATACTGATCGTTGGTAAGGCTGTCCTTTATATCGTTGGGGAATATGGTTACGTCGGAAGGACGGATAGCTTCGTGGGCGTCCTGAGCGTTCTTCTTGGTTTTATAAACGTGGGGTGTCTTGGGAGCAAACTCTTCACCGAAATGCTCCTTGATATATCCTGCTGCGGCGCTTACTGCCTCTTCGGATACGCGGAGAGAGTCGGTTCTCATGTATGTGATAAGACCGGTGAGGCCCTTGCCCTTGATTTCAACACCTTCGTACAGGCTCTGTGCAACGTTCATGGTTACCTGAGGACGCATATTAAGAATAGTGGAAGCATCCTGCTGGAGGGAAGATGTAGTAAAGGGAGGTCTGGGAGACTTCTGCTTTTCCTGACGTCTTACCTGCGCTACCTTATACTGGGCACCGTCAAGGTCTTTAAGGATTTCCTTAAGGGAAGCTTCGTCCTTTACGGTCATCTTATCGGCTTTTCCGTAGAATCTTGCGGAAAAGTCCTTGTTATCGCCGGAGAAAAGGGCATCAAGAGTCCAATACTCGGCGGGAACGAAGGCTTTTATCTCACGCTCTCTGTCAACGATAAGCTTGGTAGCTACCGACTGAACACGACCTGCGGAAAGGCCCTTCTTTATCTTGTGCCAGAGGAAGGGGCTTATCTTATAGCCCACTATACGGTCAAGGACTCGACGGGTCTGCTGGGCGTAAAAGAGCTGTTTATCTATAGCTCTGGGAGCCTTTATTGCGGTCTTTACTGCGTTTTTGGTTATTTCGTTAAAGGTCACTCTTACGGGAGCCTCTTTGTCTATACCCAAAAGATCGGCAAGATGCCAAGCAATTGCTTCACCTTCTCTATCCGGGTCAGTTGCCAGATATATATTACGGCTGTGCTTTGCGGCCTCTTTAAGCTCTTTCAGGGTCTGGGTTTTACCCTCTTTACGAGAAACTACGTACTTGGGAGAAAATCCGTTTTCGATATCAACGCCCAGTTCGCTGGCGGGGAGATCCCTTATATGTCCCTTTGAAGAAACTACGGTAAAGGAAGAACCGAGGTACTTCTGTACGGTTTTAGCCTTGGAGGGAGACTCCAATATAAGAAGATTTGTGGAAACTTTTTTTGCAGAAGACTTACGAGTAGTCTTTGCTGTTGTCTTTTTTGATGCTGCAGTTGTCACTTTGCTGCTGTTTGCCATTTGATCATACTCCAAATCTAATATATAGTGATTTAATTATTTGCAAATTACGTAAACTCCGCCTGCCCCTTCGGTGGCGTAACCCTTGTTTACCAATGAGGCAAGGATCTCGACAGCCTCCAAAAAGCCCCAGCCGAGAGCATCGCAAAGGCCGTCGGCGGTAACGTGGGAGGAACGTAGTATCTCCAACGCCTGCTTTTCATTTTCATCCAAGGGAGAATCAGGTACAACGGCAGGCTCTTTAGGAGAAGCATCCGGCTTCTTTTCGGATTTTTCCGCTTTTACCTTTTTGTTTTTATCCTCTATATCCTTAGGAATGATAATCGAGGGGGAAGAGTTAAAGCCCTTTGAAAGACGTTCTTTATGGGCTTCGGGATTTATATCGTAGCCGTATTTTTGGTTATAATCGGCGACTATATCAAGGAAACTGGAAGCAAGCACTCCGCCGTTTCTCAAAAGGAAGTTGCTTCCTTCGCTACGGGGCTCGTACGGGCCGTCTGGTACGGCATAGAGTGTTCTGCCCTGGTCAAGAGCGTATTCAGCGGTGGACATAGCGCCGCTTTCTATACCTGCTTCAACCACCAGTGTGCTTTGGGTCAGACCGCTCAAGATACGGTTACGTCTGGCATATTGCCACGCCCTGACGGGAGTTCTTGGCGGGTATTCTGAGAGAATGGTGCCGTACTTAAGAAGAACCGATTCCAGCGTAGGGTCAAGCTGACCGGGAGTAACGTCTACTCCACAAGGAAATACGCTGACCGTCTTACCCCCTGCAAAGAGAGCTCCCTTAAGGCTGTAAGAATCGATCCCCGACACAAATCCGCTGACTACAGTAAAACCGAGAACGGCAAGGGAAAAGGCGTTAATAGCCGCGTATTTAAGATATTCCTTCTTTGCATCTCTGGTTCCCACCATTGTTATGGAAGGTTTTGAATCAAAATCGGGAAGGGGAAGGCCTCTGGTAAAAAGAACCATGGGAGGGTCTTCTATCTGCTTGAGATTATTGGGGTAGGGAGGATCGAAGAAGGATATAACGGTTATATTCTTTTCATCACATTCTCTACATATCTTCTCTGCTTCCTTTATTTTGGAAGAGGGGAGAAGCACAAGACTTCTCTTCTTAAGCTCTTCGGGGTCGGGGTTAGAACCGCAAAGGGCGGCATATTTGGAAAATGAGGGGAAATATCTTGCGACGTTAAGGGCATAATCGGTTCCATGACCTATGGTAAGCAGAGTAGCTACCGCAGCAACTCTTTCGTCCATGATATTCCTCCTAAATTATGAATCAAGTTTAATCTCTGTAGCTGTACATAAGTATGGCGGCGGCGATTCCCGCGTTGAGGGATTCGGCACTGTTGCGGGAAATGGGAATGAAAACCTTCTTATCCGCTACGGCGGAAACGGCGGGGGAGACACCTTTGCTCTCATTACCGATTATTATGGCCATAGAAGAAGCCGCGGGTATTTGGTCGGGAGTCATAGCCGTCTGGTCAAGCTCAGAAGAAAGAACTGTAAATCCTTCTTTCTTCAGGTTCTCTATATAAGATATTATGTCGTCCGTTTCCTCGGTGTATACTTTCAAAACAGTTCCCGCAGAACTTCTTACAACCTTCTGCTTAAAGGGATTTGCGCAACCTTTACCCAAAACTACGCCAAAGCCAAAGGCCGCGGCAGTTCTGATAACGGTACCCATATTTCCGGGGTCCTGCAATCCGTCAAGAAGTATAAGACGGGAAGGGCGGGGGAAGGCGCTTTTTTTAACAAAAGCAACTGCAGACTGGGAACATACCGTACCGCTGAGCTTCTCCATAACAGAGGAAGATGCAAGGAAGACTTCGGCACCATACTCTTCCACCTTACGCAAAAGAGGGCTGTCCTTCATATCCTCCGAAAATACCGCAGTGATTATGTCCTGGGGAGCAAGGTCCTCAACAAAATGCAGTCCTTCAACAAGAAAACCCTCGGAGGAGGGTTTTTCAGCCGCCTTCAAAAGCTGAAGGACGGTGGGATTTTTACGGGAAGAAATGTATATCATAACTATCTCTCTGACTCGTTATTCAAAAAACGTCTGACCATCTTGAATCTGTTCGTTTTCATTAATATATATTATTATATATAATACAATATTAAATATTGTAAGATAATGCGGTGGAAATCCACCGCCTACAATAATATAGCATTAAATCTACTACTCGTCAATAGGGGCGGCTATTAATTTTCCATTTTTGACACATTTACTTTATACCAAAAGAAAAGCCGCCCAAAAGGGCGACTCTGAAATTTCTTTATTTTACTCTGTGATTTGCTTTGCAAAAACGTACTTGCTTCCGTTTTTGAGCCATACTATACCTTCACTCATATCTCCGATTTGTCCGTATTTGCAAGAAATCAGAACGTTGCCTTCGGTGTCTATAAGACCCCACTTACCGTTCTTTTCAACGGCGGCGGCATTCTCCGCAAAATCTCTTGCTCCGGAGTAGCCTTCAATAACCACTTCCCCGTCAAGACCTATATATTTCCAAGTATATCTGCTGCCCGATTTAATGCCTACTCTGGCAAGAGAACAGGAAAATTCATAAGCGTAAGAATATACGTTATCAGTGATTTCATTTCCCTCGGCGTCTATATATTTATACAGATGATCTTCCTCAACGGCGGCTCTACCCTGAGAGAAGGGGGTTGCTGACGTATATCGGTAGCCGATAACCATTTCACCGTCGGTATTAATATATCCCCAGATATAGCCCTTATCTGCATCGTATATTTTAACTGCGCAAAGGCCTTCGCTGAAGATATCGGCATCGTAGAATACCTTGTCTATAACCAGCTCACCCTTGGTATTGAGAAATCCGCTGTTATTCACAGCTTCACCGGTTTCCTGATCCACTTGAATATTCTTATCAAAGACCTCAACAAGACCCTCAGAGGCCTTTTTACCCTCGAACCAAAGGTAGTCGCTGATAAGATTACCCTCACTGTCTATAAATCCGTAGCCGTCACCCAAAGAAACGTATGCCATACCCTCGGTAAGATTTCCGGCATCGACATAAACCATCTCGGTCACAGGGCTACCGTCGGGTGTGATATAGCCGCACTTTCCACCCTGCTTAACAACGGCCAAGCCCTCGGAAAAATACCAGGCGCCCTCGTAAATATCATCAATTACAAGGTTGCCCTCTGTATCTATAAAGCCCCAGCCGTCTTGGGTTTTTACAGCACAACGGCCTTCCTTAAAGTACCACATATCCTCGTAGATAAAATCAACTATCTGATTACCTTCGGCATCTATAACGCCCCATTTGCCGTCTTTACGGACAGAGGCAAAGCCCTCGGAAAAGTCCTTGACACCATCGTAAACGTCGCCTATCTGAACGAAGCCTTCGGCTTTAACAGAGGGAGCGCAGGCGCAAAGAGAAATAGCCAAGGCACCGAGAATAATTATTGATAAGAGTTTTTTCATATTCATTTTCCTCCTCCTATGGGAAGGGATTACTGCTCTTTTCCGCAGCACTGCTTATATTTCTTTCCGCTACCGCAGGGGCAGGGCTCGTTACGGCCTACCTTCTGAGACTTGGGAATAACCTTGGGCTTGGGCTTTTCGCCGGAAGCTGATGCAGTCTGTGCAACGGCAACCTGCTCACGCTTAAGCTCCTTTTTTACCACTCGGGCAAGAATGACACCCTTTACGGTATCCTCTTTTATGGCCTCTATCATTTCCTCAAACATGGCAAAGCCCTCGTTCTTGTACTCGATAACGGGGTCTCTGTTACTGTAAGCACGGAGAGATACGCCCTGACGGAGATCGTCCATATTATCAATATGGGCCATCCAATAGTTGTCGGTGGCGCGAAGAAGAATTATTCTCTCAATTTCTCTCATTCTTTCGGGGGTATTTACTTCCTCGCTGAGAGCATAAGCGGCTAAAGCCTTGCTTGTAACAATCTCGGTTATATCCTTTTGGGTAACCTTTGCTCCATCCGGAATCTTAATGTCTTCTTCGGTAAGGAATGCAGCCATGAATCCCGTTCTCAGATTTTCAAGGTTCCAAAGAGAGGGATCGTCGCCACCCGTACAACTCTCCACAGAGGAAGCAACGTAGTCGGTTATCATCTTGGTTATATGGCCCTTAAGGTCTTCACCGTCAAGAACACGCTGTCTTTCGGCGTATATAAGCTGACGCTGCTGATTAATAACGTCGTCGTATTCAAGAACTCTCTTTCTGCGCTGGAAGTTCACACTTTCAACCTTACGCTGAGCAGACTCAATAGATCTTGAAAGAATGTTGGCATCAATGGGCTGATCCTCAGGCATATTGAGAGTCTCGGCGATCATCTGTACCCTTTCTCCACCGAAAAGGCGCATAAGGTCGTCTTCCATGGAGATATAGAAGCAGCTTTCACCCACGTCACCCTGACGTCCAGCACGGCCGCGGAGCTGGTTATCTATACGGCGGCTTTCATGTCTTTCAGTACCGATAATGCAAAGACCGCCTGCAGCCTTGACCTTTTCAGCCTCGGCATCAACTTCCGTTTTAAACTGTGAATAGAGCTCATTAAATCTGGCTCTTACTGCAATAATATCGGGGTTATCTGTATCCGCGTGACCGTCGGCCTGAACGATAAGCTCATGGTCAAAGCCTTCCTTTGCAAGCTTTTCCTTTGCAAGGTATTCAGCGTTACCGCCAAGAACGATGTCGGTGCCTCGACCTGCCATATTGGTGGCTATGGTAACGGCGCCAAGCTTACCTGCCTGGGAAACTATAAGAGCTTCTTTTTCGTGGTGCTTTGCATTAAGAACGTTATGCTTTATGCCTTCTCTCTTAAGAAGAGCGCTGAAAAGCTCGGATTTTTCAATAGTAACGGTACCAACGAGAACGGGCTGACCCTTTGCGTGGCACTCTTTGATATATTCCACAACAGCTCTGTTTTTGCCGTTTACGGTTCTGTATATTCTGTCGTTTCTGTCGTTACGGACCATGGGCTTATTGGTGGGAACCTCAATAACGTCAAGGCCGTATATTTCCTTAAACTCGTTTTCTTCGGTCATGGCCGTACCGGTCATGCCAGAAAGCTTGCCGTAAATACGGAAGTAATTCTGGAAGGTAACGGTGGCGAGGGTCTTATTTTCATTTTCTATCTTTACACCCTCTTTGGCCTCGATAGCCTGATGGAGACCGTTGGAATATCTTCTGCCGTACATCATACGGCCGGTAAACTCGTCAACTATAATGACTTCGCCGTCTTTAACAACGTAGTCAACGTCTCTGTGCATGGTGCCGTAGGCCTTGAGTGCCTGATTTATATAGTGCTGTATTTGTACGTTTTCGTAATCAGCAAGGTTTTCAATACCGAAATACTGCTGAGCCTTTTCTATACCCTTGGAGGTAAGGAAGGTACGCTTATCCTTTTCCTCAACGATATAATCAGCATCTCTGTCCTCGTAGGTTTCCTTGTCGTCAAGTTCCTTGAATTTAAGGGGGCGAAGTCTTCTTACGAAGGCATCGGCCTTGTTGTACATCTCATCGGACTTTTCGCCGTGACCCGAAATAATAAGGGGGGTTCTGGCCTCGTCGATAAGTATGGAGTCAACCTCGTCCACAATGGCAAAAGCATGACCTCTCTGAACCTTCTGCTCCTTATAGATGACCATATTATCACGGAGGAAGTCAAAGCCCATTTCATTATTGGTACCATAGGTTATATCTGCGGCGTATGCGGCTCTTCTCTCTTCAGGCTGAAGGTCGTGAACGATAAGGCCTACCGAAAGACCGAGGAATGCATGGGCCTTGCCCATCCACTCGCTGTCACGTCTTGCAAGGTAGTCGTTTACGGTAACGATGTGAACGCCCTTGCCCGTAAGAG
>JAZRLW010000215.1:0-23510 GCA_045647025.1 Eubacteriales bacterium | reverse complement strand
CTACCGCAACCTTAAAGTCGCCGTAGCCCTTGCCGGTAAACTCGTCCTCTATTTGCTCATAGGTCTTACCTGTAATGGCAGAATATATAGTCATAAGGTTGTTTATGCCGTCTTTACCTTCTGCGTAGCGTACCTTTGCCTCGGAGTCGGTAACGGCCTTTTTAAACTTACGCATAATAACGTCGCGGCTGTCAAGAAGCATAACGGTACCATTCTGGTCCTCGTCGCTCTTGGACATCTTCTGGGTAGGCTCGGAGAGAGATTTGATTCTTGCGCCAACCTTGGGTGTATAACCCTCCGGAATCTTGAAGGTCTGGCCGTAGATACCGTTGAAGCGGGTTGCAATATCTCTGGTAAGCTCAAGATGCTGCATCTGGTCTTCACCTACGGGTACAAGGTCTGCCTGATAAAGAAGAATATCGGCGGCCATAAGGGAAGGATAGGTAAAGAGACCTGCGTTTATGTTATCTGCCTTCTTTGCGGATTTATCCTTAAACTGGGTCATTCTGCTAAGCTCACCGAACATGGTATAGCAGTCAAGTATCCAACCCAGTTCTGCGTGCTGGGGAACGTGGCTCTGGAAGAAAAGGAGATTCTTCTCGGGGTCAAGTCCGCAAGCAATATAGAGGGCGAAAAGCTCCATGGAGTTTCTGCGAAGAACGGAGGGCTCTATTCTTATGGTGAGGGCGTGGAGGTCTGCAATACAGAAAAGGCAGTTGTAGTCCTCAGAGAGCTTTACCCAGTTCTTCATGGCGCCAAGATAGCCGCCAAGGTTGAGGGAGCCGGTGGGCTTTATGCCGCTGAGAATGGTTTTTTTCTGCGCTTCGGGAGCGGGTGTTATAACATTATTGTTTTCCATAATAGGTCTATCCTTAATCATTATATTCTTTGAGGAATTCTGCTATCTTGCGAATGCCGTCTTCTATCTGCTCTTCGGTGGGCATAGAGTAGTTAAGACGGATACCGTTGGTCTTCTTTGTTTCGTCGGGGAGGAATGCGCTGCCGGGAACTACCGCAACCTTCTTCTCTGCAACAAGTCTTGAAGAGAAGGGCTGGGAGTCCATGCCTTCGGGAAGATCAAGCCAGAGGAAGATACCGCCCTCGGGATTTGTGGCCTTTACGTTTTCAGGCATATATTTTTCAATAGCCTTACGCATAGCCTCGTTTTTGGATTTATAAAGGGCTCTGATGCCCTCGATATGCTTATCAAGGTCGTATCTGTCAAGATACTCGCTTACTATCATCTGGAAAAGAAGGTTTGTATGTACGTCGGTAACCTGCTTTGCAACTACCAGCTTTGCCGCGATTTCGTTGGGAGCGGAAACAAAGCCCACTCTCATACCGGGGGAGAGGATCTTGGAGAAGGAGCCGCAGTAAACTACTATACCGTCGGTGTCAAGGCTCTTGATAGTGGGGATATCTTCGCCTGCAAATCTCAACTCGCCGTAGGGGTTGTCTTCAAGGATGATTACGCCGTACTTCTTTGCAAGCTCGTATACGGCCTTTCTCTTTTCGGCAGACATACATACGCCCATAGGATTCTGGAATGTGGGGATAAGATAGAGCATCTTTACGTTCTTTTGGGTCTGAAGAGCCTTTTCAAGGGCTTCGATATTGATGCCGTCGCTATCCACGGGAACACCGCAGAGGTTTACGTTATATGTTCTGAATGCGTTGAGGGCGCCTATAAAGGTGGGATCCTCGCATATAATGGTATCGTGCTCGTTACAAAGTATCTTTGTTGTCAGGTCAATACCCTGCTGACCGCCGGTAAGAACGAGAAGGGTGTCCTTATCTTCCTTAAAGCTGTTGAATTTCTTTTCAAGTCTTTCGGCTATCTGCTGACGGAGTCTGGGATAACCTTCGGTAATGCCGTACTGAAGGGCCTGAGCGCCTTTTGTTGCAAATATCTCATTTGCGATCTTCTGCATTTGTTCAACGGGGAAGGAGCGAGGGTCGGGGTTTCCTCCCGCAAGAGAGATTATGGAGGGGTCGCCCAATACCTTAAATATTTCTCTGATGGCAGAGGGCTTTACTGTTTTTATCTTATCGGAAAATTCCATTGTTATTGTTTGTCCTTTCTAAAAAAGCTTACCGTCTTTTTGCCCAAAGGGGATTCCCAGATGCTCGTAAGCCGCGGGAGTTACGCAACGGCCTCTGGGGGTACGGTTGAGGAATCCTATCTGCATAAGATAGGGCTCGTAAACGTCCTCTATGGTTACGGGCTCTTCGCCGATGAGGGCGCCCAGGGTCTCAAGACCAACGGGGCCTCCTCCGTAGCTGGTGATGATGGCCTTTAGCATCATTCTGTCCATATTGTCAAGACCTAAATGGTCTATTTCAAGCTTTGTAAGGGCTTCGGATGCAATCTTTTCGTTTATTTCGCCGCTTCCTATTACCTGCGCAAAGTCTCTGACTCGACGAAGGAGTCTGTTTGCCACACGGGGGGTTCCTCTTGAACGGGAAGCAATTTCGTGGGCACCGCCGTCAGTAATGGGAATGGAAAGTATGCCTGCAGAACGGGTAACAATCTTTTTAAGGTCATCTACCGAGTAAAGCTCCAAACGGAGAAGTACACCGAATCTGTCCCTGAAGGGGGAGGCTAACTGACCCGAGCGGGTGGTTGCTCCTATGAGGGTGAATTTTGGCAGGTCAAATCTTATGGAACGGGCAGAAGGGCCTTTTCCCAGGATTATGTCAAACTCAAAGTCTTCCATAGCGGGGTATAGAACCTCTTCGACTGTTCTGGAAAGACGGTGGATTTCGTCAATAAAGAGTATATCGCCGTCCTGGAGATTGGTAAGGAGAGCAACTATGTCGCCGGTTCTTTCAAGGGCGGGGCCGCTGGTAATACGTATGGAAACACCCATTTCTGCTGCAATTATGTTGGCAAGGGTGGTCTTTCCAAGTCCCGGAGGGCCGTAGAGAAGCACGTGGTCAAGGGCGTCGCCTCTCATTTTGGCCGCCTGAATAAAGACCTTAAGGTTTTCTTTTGATTTATCCTGTCCTATGTATTCTTCAAGCCTGTGAGGGCGGAGGGACAGCTCGTTTTCATCGTCTGTTTTCAGCGTGCGTGCCGAAAGCAGTCTTTCGTCAAAATCGCCTTCCATATTTCGGGGTCCTTTCTTTTGATGTGGGGTGCATTACATTCCCTTTAGGTTACGGGAAAGCAGGCGGAGAGCCTGGCGAACCAAATCGTTGGTATTGTCTGCGGAGCATTTCTTTACAGCGGCAGACGCATCGGCCTTGGTATAGCCGAGGGCAACCAGTACGGATACTGCCTCGTCGGCAATTTCTGCAGAGGAGTCTTCTTCCGCAGTGAAGGGGATATCGGAAGCTGCCACCGAGAGCTTGGATATCTTGTCCTTAAGCTCAAGGCATATTCTCTGAGCCATTTTTGCGCCTACGCCCGAGGTTTTCTGTATTCTTCTGGTGTCGGAGGAGATCACGGCGGCGGCAAGCTCCTCTGGAGTCATTTCCGAAAGGAGGGCCATAGCCACCTTGGGGCCAACGCCGCTTACAGAGAGAAGAAGGATAAAGAACTGCTTTTCCTGCTCGTCGGCAAACCCGAAAAGGTCGAGGGCGTCCTCTTTTACGTTAAGATATGTAAAGAGCTTACAGCTCTCTTTATCACGTATTTGTTTGTAGGTGTTCATGGATATGGCTATTCCGTAGCCTACGCCACCGCAATCAATAACGGCCGTATCGGCAGTACAGTGTGCCAGTTTTCCGCTTATATAATAATACATATCAGTTCTCCATTGTATGGGAGGTGTATTTTATTCCTGTTCGGGAAGAATTACTGCGGCAATAATATATACCAGAAGTCCTGCGCCCGAAAGACCGAGAACAACACTGATAAGGCGAACGATATTTGCGTCAATGTTGAAGTATTCGGCAAGGCCACCGCAAACTCCACAGATTATGCGCTGAGTTTTGCTC
Organism: Eubacteriales bacterium; assembly: GCA_045647025.1. GTDB lineage: Bacteria > Bacillota > Clostridia > Oscillospirales > UBA644 > JAZQLP01. Next base: position 19,568 of record JAZRLW010000215.1, on the reverse strand, counting down.
TTATAAAGTTTTTTAGGTTCCATATTAAAGGCCTCCTTGTCACCGTTTACGGTGACTCAATGTAATAAATAATAACTCACAATACAGTATATCATTTTTATCTGTAAATGTCAAGACTTAAGGGCGCTGTTACCTTATTATTCGAATGAAAGAAAAAAATATTTCGGATATTTATTTTTATGGGTAAAAAGACAAAAAAATGACTATACTTTTTGTTATACTCAAACTATAAAGGAGGGAGATATATGAACATTTCTGTTTTTAACAAAACCATAGACATGGTGGCACGGATATTTGACCCCAGAAAAAGCACCCTGCCTATGATAGAGTATAAACGCAATAAGCCCCTGGCCGATACCTCGGCTATAAAGCAGTCTTTTGAAAGAGTATCTCCCGAATCTCAGGGGGTACCTTCGGCGCTGATTGCCGATTTTCTGAAGAAGCTTTGTGACGATGAAGGCCTTGATATGCATAACATTATTATCCTTCGTAACGGAAAGATAATATCCCAGGCCTCTTTCGGCATTCAAGACCCAGCCGTATGGAAGATGACCTATTCTGCCGCAAAAACCGTGACGGCTCTCGCAATAGGACTGCTTGTTGACAGTGGTATGATATCCGTTTCCGATAAAGTAAGCAAATTCTTCCCCGAAAAGCTGGCGCCCCTTTCTAAAATAACACTTAAAGACCTTACGGTGGAAGACCTTCTTTCCATGAGGTCGGGGCTTGTGTTCAACGAGGCGGGAAGCCTTGTGGAAAAGGATTGGCAAAGGGGTTTTCTTAATTCCGTGGTGAACGGAAAGATAGGCGAAACCTTCAATTACAACAGCCTTAACAGTTATTTGCTGTCCTCGATAGTGGTTGCGGTAACTAAGACAACCTTGACGGAGTTTTTGAGAAAAACTCTTTTTGAGCCCATGGAAATAAAAAATTTCTACTGGGAAACCTGCCCTATGGGTATTGAAAAGGGCGGTTGGGGACTCTTTATTCATCCCGAAGATATGGCCAAGTTGGGTCAGCTCGTGATGAATAAGGGCTTGTGGAAGGGACAACGGCTGATTTCCCAGGAGTGGATAGAAGCTATGACCTCTCTCCATTCTATCACTCCCGATATTTGCGGAGATTATAATTACGGATACCATATTTGGGTTGGCCGTAAGAGTAACACCTATCTCTTTAACGGAATGTTCGGCCAGAACGTTCTGGGATTTTGGGATAACGGGATAGTTATCGTTTCCAATGCGGGAAACGACGAGGTGTTCCAGTCAAGCTCCTACTATAGGATAGCCGAGGAGCTTTTAGGCGGAAAATTTGAAGAGACCTTGCCCGAAAATAAGGTAGCCATTTCCGCTCTCAGAAAGACCGAAAAGGACTGTTCTTTTACCCGAACCCAAAGGCGGGAGCGCAGGATTTTAGGCCTTTTCCATAAGAAAGATGCTTTTTCTCAGGCAAAGAGCTTTTTGAACGGAAGGGTTTTGGCACCAAAGGAACCCTGTCCTTCCGTTGGGTTTATGCCCGCCACCTTGCAGGTAACCCAGAATAATTTTACTAAGGGTATTTCCCGTATTGCCTTTTCATATAATGGCGATGGGCTTTTGATGACCTTCATTGAGGGGGATTCCGAATACTCTGTGCCCGTGGGCTTTGAAAAGGCGGAGGTTTGCGATATTCTTTTTGACGGAGAGCCATTCAGGGTAAGCGTTTTGGGAAGATTTGCCACCGACGAGGAGGATAATTACGTTCTTACCGTAAACGTTGCCTTCGTTGAAACTCCCTTTTCAAGAAAAATAAAGATGAGATTTTTGGTTTCATCGGAGTACAAGAAGGTTAACATAGAGATAAAGGAACAGCCGGGAGAGGCTTATCTTGTGCAGTTTGCGGAAAAGTATCTGGAAACCCTTGACAACGTTCCTCTTTTGAGCAACGTTATCGCAAAGGCGGATATGGGATTTTTGAAGTTTATGGTCAGCAGGGTAATGGAGCCTGTTGTAGAGGCGGTTAAGGTGGAAAACCTGCCCCTTTCCGCGGAGAGCAACGAGAAGACACAGGGAGAAGAATAATGAAAAAGATAGCGCCCATGCAGATAGTTACCAACGAGGTAAGGATAAAAAATAACAATATGCCTTTGGGAAAGTTTGCCCTTTCCCCAAAGTTTACTAGAAAAATAGGCAGACTTAAGGGAAACAGATATTTTCTTGAGCTTAACGTGGAAATTGCAAGTACCGAGGAAAGAAAAACACCCCTTGACCTCTATATCAGCATCACGGGAATATTTAACCTGACCCTTTTCCCCGAAGAGGAGAGGGAGGAGTACATAAAGGGCGAAGGACTGAGAATACTTTTCCCCTATCTTCGCACCATGGTCACCAATATGACCTCAAGCGCCCTTATGCCACCTCTTGTCCTGCCCATAAGCGATCTTTCACAGACATTTGGGGATAAGATATAAAAGAAAACGGGCCATTCTATTTGAATGGCCCGTTTTTATTATGTTTTGGATTATTTAACAAGAGCTCTCTTTTTGATTATCAGCCAAGCGGCGTATACTGTAAGGGGAACTGCCGCAAGGATAAAATAGATAGGTGTGCTCTCGGCGGTGTCGGGGATCTCACCGTAGTCTTTACCGCTGATTTCTTCATAGATGATTCCGCTGTATATGTGATATCCCAGGTCAGCGTCATAAACGTCTAACCCTTCGTTATACTCGTTAGCGCTAAAATCTTTATCAATGATTACGAGAGCAGTTTTTGTGCCCGTCAAGCCATTGTCCTCGCCGTATACAGGCAGGATTACTTCGGCTTTTATTGTATTTTTATCTGTGTAAACAACTTTGATGGAAACGTTTTCGTCCGAAAGATCATATCGGAGAACATTTTTGTTTTCAGACATCAGACGGCTGATATTATATACTGCAGTGCAATAATTCTCAAACTCGTCCACTTCCATAAAGCCGCCCTTATAATCAAGGTAGTAATCTTCTATTTTGTATTCGGGACGAGTGTCAAAAATATTGTTACGCGTGAAGAATCCGGTATCGTTTGTGTCGAGAAGATAGAATTCATTTGATTGTTCATCATATTTCCACATCTCTACACGGTAAACCGAATAACCGGCTTCGTGATCATATCGGATATATCTGCCATATACGTTTTCGGCAAATTCAAAGGTTCTGATGTAACCGATTTTCCTTTCAACACGGTCACTGCCGAATGCTAAATCCCCGTCCGGAGTAATGCGATAGAGAATACCGTCTTCGCCTCTTACCCAGTCGTTATATAGGGCTTTGTATAGCATATTTTCTGCAAAAATGCCTTCTGCTTTTTTTACGAAGGCGTTCCAATCCCTATATTCTTCCGTTGTTATTCTATAGGTTGCTGCATTTCCATATCCAACAGAAACATTAGGTTCATCCGGTTCTGCAGGCAACATAGAGACATAATTCATAAACGCATCTACATCGTTTCTTCTCTGGTCAAGAGCTTTTTCGACTTCCTCAAGAGATAATGTGCTTGCGGAGATGGGCATAATACCCGAAAAAAGGCTGACTACAAGAGCCAAGGATAAAATAAGAGATAAGGTTTTTGCGGTTCTTTTCATTAGTCTTTCCTCCTATGGTTAGTTTGGGTTAAAGTGCATAGTTTACCTAATTATATTATACCACATACATAATCCACATGTCAACACATAGAACACAAAAAGAACGGCAGTCTGAAAAGACTGCCTATTTTCATTACGTTTTGGATTATTTAACAAGAGCTCTCTTTTTGATTATCAGCCAAGCGGCGTATACTGTAAGGGGAACAGCCGCAAGGATAAAATAGATAGGTGTGAAATCTGATGTGTCGGGGATATTTTCGTTTGTAGCTATTTCCACCAACGTAGTAAAATATTCTTCCGAGTCTTGAGTGATAATTTGTTTCTGATAGAAAGCATACCAGGGAAGAGAGGGGTCGTTATATAACGTTAAGCCGTTTGCAAAATCATAAGTCAGCTTCCAGGAATTTGTTTCTGCGTCATATTTCAATATCCACAAACTGTAGATGTTGTTTGTGTTATCGCTTAATTCGGGTAACCCCGGTTCAACATCGTCGCGGTAACGCAAAATGTAGGCATATCCGTCTTTAACGGAAAGAACTTTATAGTTATTGAAAGCCCAGTAATAGTCGTCTTTCACTCCTGAGTCTCCTGTTACCTGATGTATACAAACGTATCCCTCTTCGGTTACTTTTGCCTTGTCTCTTAAGCGAGAAATGTATTCTTCTGTAAATACGTCCGAAAAAGCATCTTCCCAATCGCTCCACAGGTTCAGTCCGTTATTGACAAAACACTCTGTTTCTCCGAAATATCCGTCCTTATATGGGCTTCTGAAAAGGCACCACATATCGCCCGTGTCGTTAAAATACTGTACGGGGTATTCTTCCGTAGGATTCATATATGGGTTTGCATATCCGGTTTCTCTGACGAGGAAATCATGAGCTAATCGTATCGTCGGAGAATTCATCAACTGTTCTATCTGTTCAGAGGTAAGAACGGGTTCTCCTTCGAAAGAATAGGTCTCTATTTCATTTTCATGTTCAGAATATACAGTTTGATATACTTCGAGGAAGTCCATAGGATAACTGTCGGAGTATACGTCAAACGCAAGCTCCGTATATTTTTCCGAACTACCGTTCTCTTTATATCCCATTCCCGAATAATAGCCGAGCTTCCAACAACCGTCTATATATTCATATACCCATAAGGTATCGGTAGTTGCCCTTCCTATGGGTATGAAATCTGTGTGCACGGTATAGAAATTATGTGTGGTTTCAAGTTCGGGATTTCGCGAGGGATTTATAAAGTTTTCCTTTCCTGCAACGAAAGCTACGTTGTCTTTTTGATAGACAAGAGCCCCGTTATTTTTTCTAATGGGAGCAGAAAACGATCCTGGGGTTATCTGCCTGCAGGCATATCCGCCAATATTTTTAAACAAACTGTTCGACATGACGACTTCTACAGCTTCGTCGGTAAATATTTCAGAGAGAATATTACCGAATTTCTCCCACGACAAATCCTTGTCGGCGTTCCCACGGTAAGCCGTTTCTCCCATATACTCACCCATTTCAGTATAGGGGTCTTTTAACCTGATATACATATCATTTTCGTCCGCAAGATACTCTGAAGGTGTCTCAATTATCTCTGACGATTTTTTTATCATTGAGGAAAAAACGGTTTTGTCATATTTCCAAGATGAGCCGCTTATATCTGAGTCCTCGCTATTCGCATAAACAACTATTCTAGTAGACTCGTAATGATAATCCCCCAACCAAACGTTAAAAAACAGATTTATAAGGGAGTCTTGTTGCCAAAGAAGAGCAATATCTTCTCTTGTTATTAAGGGATGTTCGCCGTTTTCAATGACAGTGACGTAACGGTCTTCATCAATTGTTTCAGCCGATAATGGCACGGGGAAAACAAGTATAAGAATTAACAACAAAATACAAAATTTCTTCATCGCGATACTCCTTTCAGTCAAAATGAGGGGGGATAGCCTACGAAACGATCCTATTTGTAATTATATTATATCATAAGCGTGATTCTTATGTCAATATATAAGATAAATAAAAACGGCAGCCTAAAAAGACTGCCGTTCAGCTATATTTTTATTTCACCATTCCGTATCCGCCGGCGTATTTGCTTACGTCGGAGGCTACCACGAATACCTTGTTGTCACAGCAGGCGCGAATGTCCTTAAGCAACTTTGTCATCTCCTTGCGGGGAATAACAATGAATATCATATTCATCTTGTCTACCGAGCCGTGACCCTCAAAGACGGTGTATCCCTTGTTGTTTGCCTTAAGGTAGGCGGTTATCTTTTCGGTGGAGTCGTTATTGGCAATAAGCTCAAGGTTTGAGGTTCCGAGGGCTATCTTTCCTTCAATGGTGGAGCCAAGGAAAAGACCTACGGCATATCCCAGACAATAGAAAAGAAGTAAGAAAAGATTATCGCCAAGGGTACTGATGATAGTGGAAATAACAAGACCCCAGATCATACATTCGAGAAAACCAAGGCCTGCGGCTTTGAGTCGCTGACCCTTTACCATCATACAGGTTTTAAGGGACTGGATTGATATTTCTATTATTTTAGCGGCGCATACGATAAGACATACCGCTATGGGGTGAATGGACGCTAAAAATTCAGACATACCGCAAATCTCCTATTTTTTCTTTTTAGGCAGAGGTTTTTTGTATGAAGTTGCCTTTCCCTTGACGGGAGGCTTTTGGGTGGAGTGTATCCCTCTTCTGTTGGGGAGAAGTACCCTGATAAGCTCGGGGTGACCTGCCGTACGGAGGGCTTCTTCGCAGAGGGCTCGGTTCTGGGGCAGATTGCACTGCATAAGGGCTCGTTGCATAGCCTTTTCCTTACCCGAACGGGGAACGTATACTTCTTTCATTGTGAAGGGGTCAAGTCCCGTCCAGAACATTGCGGTGGATACGGTACCGGGAGTGGGGTAGAAATCCTGCACCTGCTCGGGATGATAGTTTATCTTTTTAAGGTAGAGAGCCAATTTTATACTGTCCTCAATGGTGCATCCGGGGTGAGAGGACATGAGATAGGGAACAAGGAACTGCTTAAGACCGTTCTTTTTGTTAAGCTCGAAAAATTTATCGTAGAACTTCTGATAATATTTAAAGGGGGGCTTTCCCATATAGGAAAGAACTCTGTCAGAGCAATGCTCAGGGGCTACCTTGAGCTGACCGCTGACGTGGTATTTTATAAGCTCCTCAAAAAAGGCGCCCTTTTTGTCAAGCATAAGGTAGTCGAATCTTATACCCGAGCGAATAAATACCTTCTTTACCTTGGGAAGGGAACGTATCTCACGGAGCATTTCAGCGTACTCGGTGTGTGAAACCTTCATATTGGGGCAGGGCTCGGGGGCAAGACAATGCTTGTTGTTTTTGCACATTGACTTTTTGCTGCAAGAAGGGCCGCGGAAGTTTGCCGTGGGGCCGCCCACGTCGTTTATATATCCCTTAAACGAGGGGCTTTCGGTTATCCTTTTTGCCTCTTTTATTACCGAGTCCTTGCTACGGGAGGTTACTCGCTTGCCCTGATGCATAGCGATAGCACAGAAATTACAGCCACCGAAGCATCCGCGGTTGTGGATTATGGAGTTTTCAACCTCTTTTATGGCGGGGATGCCGCCCATGGATTCATATATGGGATGATAGGTTCGGGTAAAGGGCAGGTCGTAAACCTCGTCCAGCTCCTCTCTCTCCAGGGCGGGGGAGGGGGGATTTTGTACAAGATATTTCAGACCGTGGCGCTGTACTACGGTTTTTCCGCCGTAGGCGTCCTGCTCGTCAAACTGTATTCTTACGGCGTTTGCGTAGGCAACCTTATCCTTTTTGACCTTTTCATAAGAGGGGCATTCAACCGCACCCGAAGGTACTGTGTCGGAAATATAGCAGGTACCCGCTATATCGGTGAGGGTGGAAATATCCTCGCCCGCGCCAAGACGGGTTACTATCTCTTTTGTCTGATGCTCACCCATACCGTAGGAGATAAGGTCTGCGTCGCTGTCAAAGATTATGGACTTACGCACCTCGTTCTGCCAATAGTCGTAATGGGCAAAACGTCTTAACGATGCTTCAAGGCCGCCGATGATTATGGGAATACGCCCATAGGCTTCTCTGATGCGATTACAGTATACGATAACTGCTCTGTCGGGGCGGTGTCCCAGCTCTCCGTTGGGAGAGTAAAGGTCTTGACTTCTGCGGTTTTTTGCAACGGTGTAGTTGTTTACCATGGAGTCAATGTTGCCCGAAGATACCATAAATCCGTATTTGGGCTTGCCGAGCTTCATAAAGTCGTCGGTGGTTTTCCAGTTTGGCTGGGCAATTATGCCCACCGTAAATCCGTAGCTTTCGGTAACTCGGGTAATTATGGCCGCGCCGAAGGAGGGGTGATCCACGTATGCATCACCCGTTACGTATATGAAATCAAGCTGCTCTATTCCGCGCTCGATCATGTCTTCTTTTGATATTGGCAAAAAATCTCTTCTGTCAGCCATAATTTACCTTTTCACTCTTTATTGAAAATTACCGTTCCAACGGTTCTTCATTTCAAGCCATTCCTGCTTGGAGATAAGGACTTCTCTGGGCTTTGAGCCCTGATACTCGCCTATGATTCCTCTTTCTTCCATCTGGTCCATTATACGGGCCGCACGGGCATAGCCCAGTTTAAGCTTTCTCTGGAGGGTGGAGGTGGAGGCCTGGCCTGCGGCTACGACAACTTCGATAGCCTGAGGGAGCATGGGATCGTCGTCATCGTCATCGCCTTCGTCAACGCCTCCCTTATTGCCCTTTTCCTGTTCCTTGGCCTTCTGTTCAATGGACTTGATAACTTCTTCGTCGTATTCGGCAGTGTAGTTGTTCTTTATAAAGGATGTGACGTTTTCGACCTCTTTATCCGAAACAAAACATCCCTGTACGCGGAGGGGCTTGGTTGCTCCCAGAGGATCGTAGAGCATATCGCCCTTACCCACAAGCTTTTCGGCACCCGAGCCGTCAAGGATGATACGGGAGTCTATCTGTGAGGATACGGCAAATGCTATTCTTGAGGGGATATTTGTCTTTATCGTACCTGTGAGGACGTCGGCGGAAGGACGCTGTGTTGCAATTACCATGTGCATACCTGCGGCTCTTGCCATCTGGGCAAGGCGGCATACAGAGTCTTCAACTTCGTTTCTTGCCGTCATCATAAGGTCGGCCATTTCGTCGATGATTATAACTATCTGGGGAAGCTTCTTTTCTCCCTCAAGGAGGTTTTTGTTGTAGCCTGCAAAATCTCTTACACCCTTTTCTTTGAAGAGGTCGTATCTCTTAAGCATTTCGCTTACTGCCCAGCTGAGAGCTCCCGACGCCTTTCTGGGGTCGGTAACTACGGGGATGAGAAGGTGGGGGATACCGTTATAAACGTTAAGCTCAACGACCTTGGGGTCGATAAGGATAAGGCGAACGTCTTCGGGGGAAGAACGGTAGAGCAAGCTGATTATAAGGGTGTTGATACATACGGATTTACCCGAACCTGTGGAGCCTGCAATAAGAAGGTGAGGCATCTTTCCAAGGTCGATAACCACGCTTGAACCCGCAATGTCCTTACCAAGGCATACGCTGAGAGCGCTTTTTGCGGTTTTGAATTCGTTGCTTGCAAGGATTTCCTGTAAGTATACTATGTTTGTGCTCTTGTTGGGTATCTCTACGCCGATTGCGGCCTTGCCGGGAATGGGAGCCTCAAGACGAACCGCGGTAGCGGCCAAATGGAGGGCTATATCGTCTGCAAGATTGGTTATTCGGCTTATTTTTACGCCGGGAAGAGGTTGAAGCTCATATCTTGTAACCGTAGGACCTCTTGAGAAGTCAAGAACCTTGGTCTCCACGTTAAAGGTGCGGAGCGCCTCCATAAGCTTTTCGGCGGTCTTGTGTAATTCTTCTACGGAATCCTCGTTAGATGCCTTGGGTACGAAATTAAGAAGAGAGAGGGGAGGATATATATACTCGGGGGGCTTGTCCTCTTCTATTTCGGGCTTCTTTTCCACCTCTGCAACCACTTCTGTGAGGGCGGTTTCCTGCTCCTCTACGGCCTGCTGGGTTTCGGCTTCCTTTGCCTCTGCCTCATTTACCTTGCGGAGAATCATTTCGCGGAGGGGATCGTCTATAATAGGCTCTGCCTCGGGTACAGTATGACCCTTGCGGGGCTTAACAGACTCGGGGATAAGGTCATTTTCGGGATTATATTCGGGATTTATTCCCAGAACTGCAGGGGCGGGGCCGGTGGCAACCTCAGGAATAACCGATTCTTCCTCGGGGAGGTCAAATGATGAGTCAGCCTTTATTTTTATGCGGGAGCCCGATTTCTTTGCGGCTTCTTTGTAGGGCTTTTCAATATCGTCAAGCTCTTTATCAAGGTCTGCCTCGGTAGAGATCTTTCTCTGTTTTGCGGTGGCGCGGAGATCCTTGTCCTGATTTGTTCTGAGCTGGTGAACCTCCTTGCGAATGGTCTGCAGTTCTTTCTGCACTGCCTTGGATGTGCCCTTCTGTACTTCTTTTTTGTCCGAACTTTCAGAGGGGACAAAGAAGTTTTCGTAGGTGAACTTGCCAACGAAGATCACGGTGAGGAGAATGATGACCGACAGTATGATAATAGCTCCCACCTTTGAGCAAAGAGCTGTCAGGGGTACTGCCACGTATCCGCCTATTACACCGCCGGAGGTAAGTGCAGCGCCTTCAAGATAAAGGCTCTCGGTAAGGTCTACAAAATAGTCTGCAAACACAACTCCGTCAGGTCTTGCAGGAACGGCAAAACGTATGGTGTTGAAGAGCGCGGAGACCATTATGAGGAAAAAGGAGGCCAGAATCAATCTGGACTTGATCTTCTTTTTGTTAAGGATTATCTGTATTCCCGCAAAGATAAGCACGGGGGGAAGGAGAAATCCTCCTAAGCCGAAGAGTCCGAGGGTAAAGCTTCGTATCCAATCACCAAAGATACCGATGAGATTGGTGATAAGGCTTAAAAACATAAACACGCCGATGCCTACCAGAAGAACAGAGGTCATGGTATCATGAATCTTCGAGTCCTTTTTCTTTCTTCTTGCGGTAACGGTTCTTGTGGATGATTTTTTTGTTGAGCTTGTTTTTGCCGCCATAGATTGCGAATTCCTTTCTTTTTGTTTGTTATGTTTGGGATATTTACATCATCAGGCCTGCTACCACTGTAACGGTACCCAAGGCCAGACAGTATATGGAAAATATAATGAATTTGCGGTTTTTGAGGAGCAGTTCGAGGAGTTTTATGGCAAAAAAGCCGGTTATTGCCGCTGCAATAAAGCCTGTCAGATAGGGGAGAAGAAGGGTGGTGTTTATGCCTTCCCCCGAGGTGATGACCTTAATAAAGCTTATGAGTGTTCCCCCAAGAATTGTGGGAATTGAGAGGATAAAGGAGTATTTTGCGGCGTATTTTCTCTTAAGTCCGGCCGCAACTCCTGCTGTTATTGTAGAGCCTGAACGGGAGATGCCGGGGATTACGGCAATGCATTGAGCAATTCCTATTATAAGGGCTTCCTTTGCCCCCATATTCTTTGAGGTAATCTTGCCGGAAACTATCTTATCCGAGAAGAAAAGCACGATACTGTTGATCAGAAGTGCCATACCTACGGGGAAAAGGGTGGAGAAAAATCCGTCTATGGCATCCATAAAGGGGAATACCACAATGAGGGGGAGAAGGGACACAATAAGACAGATTATCATTTTCTGCATATTCGTCAGGTCGTTTTTATTGAATTTTCCCGTAAAAAGCGCCTTTACCAGGAGGAAAAAGTCTTTAATGAGGGCTAAAATTGTTGTTCTGAAGGCTATAAACACTGCAACGAGGGTACCCAGATGGAGAATCATGGTATAAAAAAAGTCGTTTTCCACCACCGTGGTGTCTATTTTCAGGAGCTGGGACATAATAACTATGTGGCCCGACGACGATATTGGCAGGAACTCCGAAAGTCCCTGTACAATACCCATAAGAATACTTTGGATAATCGACAAGCAAACCCCTCCCATTGTGCATGTTGCACAAAAAAAGCTTTTTTTGGATATTTAAATTCTATGCGTAAAGGTGTTGAATTTTATACCCCATTTATTGTATAATATATTAAGGATATTGTAATCTTTTGTTAGAAAACAAGTTATATTATCTTGTATAAAATAGTATAGCATATTTTTTCAAAAAAGTAAATAGCCTACCATTAAAAAATAAATTTCAATCAATGAGAGGTCCTACATATGGATAAGATTTATTCTGTAAAGATCGCAAATATGGAACTGCAGATATATTCCTCTGAAACACAGGAATATACGGAAAGCATAGCCGCTGAGGTTAATGAGAAAATAAGCGAAATTATGGGTGATAACCTTTCTATTTCCGTTATTACCGCATCCCTTCTTGCCGCTATGGATTATTGCGACGAGCTGAATAAGTTCAAGGCCGGCGCAGATAATATGCGTATGCAGCTTAAGGCTTATATGGACGAAGCAAGCAAGGCAGCCGCTGAAAGAGACGAGGCTCGCAGACTTGCAGACAAGTTTAAGAACGATCTTCTCGCTCTTAAAATAGATATGTCCAACCAGAAAAAGGACTGATAAATTATGGAACTCCTTTCTCCCGCAGGTACTCCCCAGGCGTTGCGCGCAGCTGTTGCCGGAGGAGCTGATGCGGTATATTTCGGAGCCGATAATTTTAACGCCCGCATAAACGCGGGCAATTTTGGCAGGGAAGATATCCTTGCCGCCATTGACTATTGCCATAAAAGGGGTGTTCTGTGCCATGCGGTGCTGAACACCCTTGTTTCCGACAGGGAATTTGAGGAAGCTCTTTCTCTGGCGGAATTTTTCGTTTCTGCGGGGATCGATGCCTTTATCATTCAGGACGTTGGCCTTGGCAGAGCGTTGGCAAAGCGTACGTCGGTTCCCATTCACGGCAGTACCCAGATGACGGTACACTCTCTTGAGGGCGTTCTCGCCCTTGCTGATATGGGGTATACCAGAGCTGTTCTTTCCCGAGAGCTTTCAAGGGAGGATATCTCCTATATCAGACGCCACGCCCCCGAGGGCTTTGAGCTTGAAATATTCGTTCACGGCGCCCTTTGTATGTGTTACAGTGGCCAGTGCTATATGAGTAGTATTATTGGCGGCCGCAGCGGTAACCGAGGCAAGTGCGCCCAGCCCTGCAGGCTTCCTTACGACGGCGGATACAGACTCAGTCTTAAGGATATGTGTATGGTGGAGCATCTTGATGAGCTCCGCGAGCTTGGAATCGACTCCCTTAAAATAGAGGGCAGAATGAAGAGCCCCGAATACGTCTATACCGTTACTAAAAAGTATGCCGACGCCATGCGAGGTATGAATATCTCAGCGGACGATATTCGTGAGCTTGAAGAGGTCTTTTCAAGAGGTGGCTTTACTGACGGATATTGGACTTCTACCCTTGGAAAGGGAATGTTCGGCACCAAGACCGAAACCCCCGACAGAGAGGTAAAGAAGGTTCCCGAAAAGGAATATAAGCGGCTTACTCTTGACCTTAACGCAACCTGCGTTTCCGTAGGCGAGGATAAGGTTTTAAAGGTGGTTTATACCGACTCTACAGGCCTTTCCGCCGAGGATGATATTCCTCTTCAGCCTGCTAAAAACACTCCCCTTAGTGAAGAGAGTATAATTCAGTCCCTCACAAAGCTTGGTGATACTGTATACACCATAGGAAAAGCATCCGTAAAGGTTGACGACGGGCTTTTTGCTTCCGTATCTGCGCTTAATAACGCCAGAAGAAACTGTCTTACAAGCCTTGAAATGATGCGCTCGGTGCGTAGCGGAGGCTTTTTGAAAATAAAGGAAGAGTTGCCCGAAAGGATACCCGTCAAGGGGTCCACGGCTTTAAGGGGCTTTTTCTTAAGACCAGCTTCCATCCCTCATAACTGGGATAAGCTGGAAATGATACAGCTCCCTCTCACTTGTTTAAAAACCAAGGCGGGAAAGGCGGCGGCAGAAAAGTACGGCCAAAAGCTTTGCTTTGTTCTCCCTTCCGTATATCACGACACCGAAAAGACCGAAATAGCTGCCCTTATTACTTTGGCTGTGGAAGATTACGGTATAGTGGATTTTTGTACGGGAAATATAGGCCAGATAAAGATGCTTTCTGACCTTCGTCTTTCAAAATATCCCAATCTTCGTATTCATGGCGATTATGGGCTTAACGTTTACAACTCCCGAAGCTCCGCTTTTTACAGACAGATGGGGCTTTCGTCAATGCTTCTTACCTTCGAGGCTCCTATGGGGCAGGTCAGGGCTATGGCGGAGGGTGACACCGGCATAATAGCTTACGGCAGACTTCCCTTTATGGTGACCCGTAACTGTGCAAAAAAAGAGCATGGAAAACTTGAATATCTCCGTGACCGCAAGGGCAAGAAATTCCTTTTAGACTGCGAATACGGATGCAGAAACCGACTTTTCAACTCCGATATTCTTTGGCTTGCGGATAAGAAGCCCGAAAGCTTCCCCTTCCTTGAGCTTTACTTTACCGACGAGGATAAGGATACTGCGGCGGCTGTCATAGAATCCTACCTGACCGGAGAGGGGAAAATCAGAGAGGGATATACCAGAGGCAGATATTGATTGAATTTGCAAAGGCGGTGACCCTATGGCAAAGCACGAATTCGGCATCATGCAAACTCCTCCACAAGAGGGAAAGAGGTATGACGAGTACGAGCCTGAAAAGTACGGTTGTATCTCGGTTAACGACGATTACCTTGAAGATATAGTGAGCAATTTTGATCATATAGATTTTTATTGGCATACACTTGACGTTAAGGGTAAAGGGATAGCCTATTGCGGCGTTACTCTTATTCCCCCTACTTCAATAAACTCTTTTGTTGGAGTCATTGAAGGTATTCCCGAGTTAACGGAACTCAAAGAGTTATCCCAAAGAGCGCATAGCGAAAATAAGTGGATAATTCATTTTGGATTATAAGTTGCTACCACGTCAATAAGAGTTTTGTATATTGAATAAAGGAGGTTTTTCAATGCAGTTTAAGTTTGAAACCGCATATGACCGTGATGCGGTTACCGTTATGGCTAAGGTTTTGAGAAAAACAGCACGAAGGAAGAGAAACATACGCTCCCGAGTCCTTGGTATCATCGTTGCTATTGTTGCAATTTTGCTTACTCTTCCCTTTGGAGATAAGGAATTTGTTATTGATTTCAAAACGGTTCTTACCTATATTGTTGTGGTGGTTCTTGTTTTGGTTTTGTTCTTCGAAGACCGAATAAACGGGTATGTGGCTCGGAAAAGAATGTTGCCAGGTTTAGAAACGGCTACGGTGACTTTTAACGAAGACACTTATTACTCGGAAACAGAAATCGGAGCCTCTGAGTTTAAGTACGGAAATATTGCCATGATTGCCGAAACTGAAGATTATTTTGTATTTATTTTCAGTCAGAGTCATGCTCAAATTTATAGTAAAAAAAGTGTTTCTGGCGGTACGGTTGAAGAATTCCGAAATTTTATTAAGGACGTTACAGGTAAAGAAATACTTAAAGTTTAGTTAAAATCAGCCATAAAAAATATATAAAAAGACCGACCTATGGTGCTCATAGGTCGGTCTTTTACGGTTTTAATAACTTACTTAAAATATCTTGCAAATATTTCGTTTATGGTATCTCTGTCGCTTCCTACTGCGGCGTAGACGTAAATGCCGTCTGACTTGGCGGTAACGTCTTTAAGCTTTGCATATTCTTCGGGAAGATAGGACTGGAAGGTTGCGGCCTGGTGTGATATATAAGAGGAAAGGGCCGTTTTAACTCTCTCTGCCGCTGCTTCATCGGTGCACTTGATAAGGCAGACCATTTCGGATTCGATAGCTTCTTCGGATATCCTTATATAAGACTCTGAAATATCGCCTGCTGATATGCCCATGATCATTTCTGCCTCGTCGGGAGTGAGCTCCATGGGATTCTGCATCGCCGTTGCAGTCAGAAGTTCTTCGCCCAATACTGAAAGCTGGGGAAGAGGCAACTTATTACCTTCGTTATTTTCACAGCCACCGAAGATAAGGGATAGGATAAAAATAAGAAGAAAGGGAAGAATAAACTTTTTCATTTGGGTGCTCCTTTCGCTGTGTGTCTTTTCTCCTTGATTATACATCACTTAAAAAGCTTTGTCAAGTGAATGGCTTTAAGCATTTTGCACAAACTTTTCCACAGCTTTAAAAACCCTCTTGTTTACCCGCTTTTTTAATTGGCACAAAATTGTGACCCAGGTTATCAACTACCACTATTTGGTGGAAAAAATGGCTAAAGTAACGGGGTTTTACACATTATCCACAAGGTTTTCCACAGAAAAAGTTGAAAACCTTGTTATCACAGAGTAGAAAACAGAGCTGTAAAGTGGGCACTTTCTGTGGATAAAGGGGTAAATCAGCATAGTGAAAGTGGAAAAATATGCTTAAATAGGCATATTTTAAGTTAAAGTGGTATGCCCTTACTTTTGCATATTAATAAAATTTCCAAATATCATAATGAGCAAAAAAGGGCTTAACAATGGGACTTATCCACTTTTTCCACAGGGTTTTCCACAGAAAATATGCAAAACCTGTCGAATGAGAGTGTAAAACAAAAGTAGGCCTTTTGATATCGCAAAACGTAGATTAGGGCTTTTGTCAAGTTGGCAAAATGCACAAAAATGCTATTTCCCGAAAAGTTTACTGTTTCTTCCTGAAAAATCGGTTTTTTCCGCTATTATCCTGCGGGCCTCGTTTCTGATATGCTTTTCGCTGTACTCTTTTTTATGGGGGCGTAGAATAAAAATAGCCTGCTCAAAGACCTCGCTTCCCGTATTTTTAATTATGATGACATTTTTCATACTACCCTTTATCACCATTTTCCCTCCTGCTGCTTTTTGGAATTTAAGGATATTATTTCCGTCTTTATAAGCAAGTATACCAAGGGCAAAATATGAATGCAAAAAAAAGGTAACAAGCCGTTCTATCCCCTTGATTTTTATACGTGTTTATGGTAAAATATCTTGTATAAATGATGAAAGAGGACGGATAATTGGAAAATCAGACCCAAACAAAACCCGTAGAGGTTACCGAAAACAAAATGGGTACCATGCCTGTAGGTAAGCTTCTCTTTACCCTGTCGCTGCCTATGGTTATTTCAATGCTGGTACAAGCCTTATATAATATAGTAGACAGTATTTTTGTTGCAATGATAAATGAGGATGCTTTTACCGCAGTATCCTTGGCCTTCCCCATACAGAATCTTATGATAGCTTGTTCCGTTGGTGTAGGTGTAGGTATCAATGCTCTCCTTTCCCGTAAGCTTGGGGAAAAGGATATGAAGGCTGTACAGAAGGTTGCCTCAAACGGTCTTCTTATAGTAGTGGTTATTTATGCCATATTCCTTGTCTTTGGCCTTTTCTTTACCGAGACCTTCTTTGCCTCCCAGACCGAAAACCTTCAGATTATAGAATACGGTAAGGAATACCTTTTCTACGTCACAGTATTTTCTTTGGGCTTTATTGTAGAGGTCACCTTTGAGAGACTCTTGCTCTCTACGGGAAAGACCCTCTTCTCAATGATTTCCCAGACCACGGGTGCCATAGTTAATATAATACTTGACCCCATTTTTATTTTTGTATTTGATATGGGCGTTGTTGGTGCCGCCATAGCCACCCTTATCGGTCAGTTTGTCGCCGCCGGCGTAGCAATGTTCCTTCATTTCAGATACAACAAAGAAGTACACATTTCCTACCGCAATTTTAAAATATCCTTCCGAACTATACGCAAGATATTATCCGTTGGCATTCCTTCCGCCCTTATGGGTGCGGTTGGATCGGTTATGACCTACGGTATGAATCTCATATTGGGCACCTTTTCCGATACGGCAATGTCTGTATTCGGCGCATATTTTAAGCTCCAGAGCTTTGTGTTTATGCCCGTGTTCGGGTTAAACAACGGTATGGTTCCCATTATTGCATATAACTATGGGGCAAAACGACCTGACAGGATATCCAAAACCATTAAATTGAGTATTGTGGGCGCTGTTGGTGTTATGGCGTTGGGCTTCGCCCTTTTCCAGATATTCCCCCACGTTCTTCTGGGATTCTTTAATCCCTCCGCAACCATGCTTAATCTTGGTGTTCCCGCCCTCAGAACCATAAGCATATGTTTCCTTTTTGCAGGCTACTGTATAGTCATAGGCTCTGTTTTCCAGGCCTTGGGACACGGAATTTCAAGCATGTCTGTTTCCATGGCAAGACAGTTGCTCGTTCTCCTTCCCGTAGCCTTTATTCTGTCAAGAGTGATTGGCCTTTCTGCCGTATGGTGGGCATTCCCCATTGCAGAACTTGCCAGCGTTACTGTAAGTACACTCCTCTTTGTGAGAATATGGAAAAAGGAAATAAAGCCCCTTTATAACGTAAAATAATCTATTATAAGGCAGGAAAAAATAAGTGAGTTATATCGGCATAGACATCGGTACTACGACGATATCATTTGTAAAAATCAGCAATAGCGCAAAGCTCCTCAAAGAGCTTACCGTAAGGAATGACTCTACTATTCAGGCTTCTGCGCCCCACAGTCTGCAATCCCCCGAACGAATAGCGGAGATAGTTAAAGAAAACCTTGATAAATTCATATCCGAGTCTGAGGGCAAGGATTCCCCCGACTGTATAGGAATCTGCTGTCAGATGCACGGTATAATTTATACCAATAAAGGAAAGGCTGTATCCCCTCTATATACATGGCAGGATGCCTGCGGAAACGAAATATACAGAGGCGGTATGACCTACGCTGAATATATAAGCTTCAGAACAGGCTATAAGGTCTTTTCAGGGTATGGACTTTGCACCCATTTCTATCTGGCTGACAAGGGGTTGCTTCCCGAAGAATACGATAAAATCTGCACTGTAGGCGATTACGTTGCCATGCAGATCGCAAATAGAACAGACTGTCCCATTCATCCCACAAACGCCGCAAGTCTTGGACTTTATGATATTGCAAGAGATGCCTTTGATACTGATTCTCTTGAAATGCTTGATATTGAGGCGTCACTTCTTCCCGATGTGTCTTCCGAGGTTTCGGTTATAGGAAAGACCGACAGTGGGGTTTACGTCTGCTGTGCCGTTGGCGACAGCCAGGCAGCGCTTTACGGCTCGGGAGCTACCGAAAACGAGATGATCCTCAACGTTGGTACAGGCGGACAGATATCCTGCGTGATGAAAAATGCCGTAGACGTTGACGAAAATACCGAAATAAGACCCTATTTTGACAATCAGTATATATACACCGCATCATCCCTGTGCTGCGGCGCGGCCTATGCTGCACTCAATGAGTTTTTCCGAAGAGTTCTTTTATCTTTTGGGATTGAGAAAACCGCGGAAGAGATATACAACACAATGGACACCTTTGAAAAGAAAGGTGAGCCAAGACCCATTACCTCCACCTGCTTTGTTGGTACCCGCAAGGAACCCTTTAAGAGAGGTTCGATAAATAATCTTTACGCCGAATCCTTTACCCCCGACAGGCTGACCTACTCGGTTCTTGAGGGTATTGCAGAGGAGTTACACCCCTACTACGAGCAGTTTCTCAAGGTGGGCGGTTTTGACGGTATAGTTCTTACTGGCAACCTTGCCCGTAAGTGTCCCGCCTTTGTGGATGTGGTAAAGGATAGATATTCTCTTCCTGTACGATTAACCGTTATTGACTCCGAGGGCGCTGTGGGTGCGGCCAAAACCGCTATGGGAGCCTATGCAAGAAAAGGAAAACTGAAATATTAAGAATAAAAAACGGGCAAGCCTTTCGGCTTGCCCATATTTTTTATATAGAATTTTATTTTTCAAGAAGCTTTTCTGCTGCCGCCATCTTTACGCACAGACAGAGCATATCCATTGCTGTGTGGAGCTCGTCGGTGGTGGGATAAGTGGGAGCAATACGGATATTGCTGTCAGAAGGGTCTTTACCGTAGGGGAAGGTTGCACCAACATT